>JAJZRM010000360.1 GCA_021802685.1 Deltaproteobacteria bacterium
GTGTAGAAGATGCCCAGCGCCGCCAGCGTGAGGACCAGGTTCAGCAGGAAGGAGAGGACGTTCGAAAGGGCCGCGGTGACCATCCCCGTGACCGCTCCGATCACCTTCTTCAACCCCTCGGGAACGGATGTCCCGATGTCGCCCGCCGCCGCCGTGAGCTGCGGCCGGACCCATGCGGCCAAGGGACCCAGGATCGGGTAGCCCCGGAACGAATCGAGCTGTTCCAGGGCCGGCTGCAACGGATTGTCCCGGGAAGCCAGCTCCTCGATCTTGGGGTAGATGTCCGCCGCCTGCCGGGCCAGCGCTCCCATCAAGCCGATCGTCGGAACGATCAACAGCACGACGATCGCGAGAACCATCAACGTCGCCGCCAGGCCCGCCCTCCCGCCGAGTCTCCGGCGCAGCCGGCCGTAGACCGGGAAGGTGACCACCGTGAGGGTCGCACCCCAGCCGATGGCGACGAGGAAGGGGCTCGCGACGGTGTAGACCAGCCAGCCCAGCGCCACGAGAAATGCGCAGGCGACGGCCGGGGCGATCACCCTCCGGTACACTTCATTCGTCCTTCCGGATCCGGACCACCTGGCTCACGCCGGGCAAGGCCGTGAGCGCCCGCTCGTCCAGGGAGTCCGTGTCGCCGATCACGCCGATGATGGTGCGGTCGGCGCCGGTGGACTGGTGGATGTCGAACCCGTGGTTGATCAGGTACTCCTTGATCGCGTCCAGCGCCTCATCGGGAGCGTTCCTCTTCATGATGATCAGCATCCCTCGGGTCCCTCTCCCTGCGACCGGATCCGCTCCAGCCGCCGCGATTCGTCCACGACCCGCTCGAACAGGCGGACGACGGCCCCGTCGTCCAGCGGCCCCGGGTTGTCCTCCTTCATGCGGGCGAAGATGCGCTTCTCGCGGCCCGGGTCGAACACGGGCAGTCCCAGCCGTTTCTTGACGTGCCCGATCTCGAGCGCAAGCCGCGCCCGCTCGTTGAAGACGCGCAGCAGCACGTCGTCCAGCAGGTCGATCCGTTTCCGAAGTTCGTCGATTTCCATGGTGACAGTGTACGCCGTTCCGGCCAGGGGAGTCGATGGGGTACACTATGGGAAACCACCGAAAGGGCGATGGGGATCGATGACCGAGCTGGACCTGGCGCGCGCCCAGATGGCGATGCTGTTCGCCTTCCATATCCTCTTCGCGGTGGCGGGGATGGGGATGCCGGTCCTCATGGTCATCGCGGAAGGATTCCACCTCAAGACCCGCAAGCCCGTCTACGCGGAACTTGCCCGCCGATGGGCCCGGGGCACCGCGGTGCTCTTCGCCGTCGGCGCGGTCTCCGGGACGGTCCTCTCCTTCGAACTCGGCCTGCTCTGGCCGCGTTTCATGGAATTTTCCGGCGGGATCATCGGACTGCCGTTCGCCCTGGAAGGGTTCGCCTTCTTCGCGGAGGCGATCTTCCTCGGGATCTACCTCTACGGCTGGGAGAGGGTCTCCCCCCGGCTGCACCTCGCCGCGGGGTGCCTGGTGGCGCTGGGGGGGGTCCTTTCGGGCGTGTTCGTGACGGCCGCCAACGCCTGGATGAACAGCCCCGCGGGTTTCACGGTCGCGGCGGGATATGCTGCGGACGTATCCCCGCTGGCGGCCATGGCCAACCCGGCCTGGAAAACCGAGGCGATCCACATGACGCTGGCCGCCTTCGCCGCATCGGGTTTCGCCGTCGCGGGGATCCACGCGTTCCGGCTGCTGAGGGAACCGCGGAACGGCTTCCACCGGGCTGCGCTGGGAATCGCCCTGTCGGTCGGGGGAGCGGCCGCGGCGCTTCAGCCTTTGAGCGGCGACATGAGCGCCCGCTTCGTCGCCCGGGACCAGCCCGTGAAGCTTGCGGCGCTGGAAGGGCAGTTCCGGACGCAACGGGGCGCCCCGTTGCGGATCGGGGGGTTGCCGGACCCGGCGGGGGAAACCACCCGCTACGCCATCGAGATCCCGCGGGGATTGAGCCTGCTGGCCTTCCACGACCCGGATGCCGAGGTTCCCGGGTTGACCGCGTTCCCGCCGGACGAGCGGCCCAACCCCGTTCCGGTCCACCTTGCGTTCCAGGTCATGGTCGCCTGCGGGATGTCCATGGCGGCGGTGGCCGCGGCCGCCGCCTTCCTGGGATGGAAGCGGCGGGAGCGCCTCTTCGCCCGGCCGTTCCTTCGGGCGGTGGCCGTGTGCGGCCCACTGGGTCTGCTCGCCGTGGAGGCCGGCTGGACCGTTACCGAGCTCGGACGGCAGCCCTGGGTCATACGCGGAGTGATGCGGACTTCCGACGCGGTGACCACGGTGGGAGGGCTCGCCCTCCCGTTCGCCTTTTTCACGGGGATCTACATCGCGCTAGGCGTCTCCTCGGTCCATCTCCTGCGCCGGGAATTGGCGGCCAGCCCCTTCTTCCCCGCGGAGGAGGAGTCGCCGGCGGATCCGGGGAAAGGGTAAAGGGTGCCGGCGCTTCCCATACTGGCGGCGGGTTGTATCCTGGCGTCCCTCGTGCTGTACGCGCTCACCGGCGGCGCGGATTTCGGCGGGGGGATCTGGGAGTTGTGGAACCGCGGCCCCCGGGCGGAAGCCCGCAGGCGCCTGATCGCCCACGCCATCGGGCCCGTCTGGGAGACGAACCACATCTGGGTCATCGTGGCCGTGGTGGTCCTGTTCACAGCGTTCCCCAAGGCGTACGCGATCCTTTCCACCGCCCTCTTCGCGCCGCTCACGCTCGTCCTCGCCGGGATCGTCCTGCGGGGCTCCGCGTTCGCGTTCCACGCACACCGGCTGCATGAGGAGGGCGGACGGGGATGGTGGGAAGCCGTGTTCGCGGGCGCAAGCCTCGCCACGCCGTTCCTGCTGGGAGTAACCCTCGGAGCGGTGTCTTCGGGGAAGATCCGCGGAGACGAATTCTCCTCCCTTTCGGCGGGCACGGACGCCTGGCTGGCGCCGTTCCCCTTGTCGGTCGGCGTCCTGACGCTTGCGTCCTTCGCCTACCTGGCCGCGGTCTACCTTATCCTCGAAACGGACGACCCGGAGCTGGCGGAAGATTTCCGGCTCCGGGCGCTCGGCGCCTTGGGGCTGGTGTCGCTCCTGTCGATCGCCGTCCCCTTCCTTTCGCTCGGGGGAGCTCCCGAGTTCCACCGGGCCTTGACCGGAAGCCGGTGGTCCGTCCCCTTGATGGGGGCGAATGCCCTGGCCGCGCTGGGATCGGCCGTCTCTCTTGCGTACCGTGCGTACCCGCCGGCAAGAGCCTGCGCGGCCTCGCAGGTGACGCTCCTCCTCGTCGGGTGGTGGATGGCCCAGCACCCATACCTCGTACGGCCGGACCTGCCGATCTCCTCGTCCGCCGCGTCGCCGGAAATGCTCCCCCTGCCG
>JAJZRM010000010.1 GCA_021802685.1 Deltaproteobacteria bacterium
CGATCTCGCCGGGATTCCCATCAGGACCTCCACCCCTTCCTCGATCCGGTCGATCCCGTAGATGCGGAATGTCCCCGCCCGCACCGCCTCCACGACTTCCTCTTTGAGCATCAGGTTCCGGCGGTTCCTGCCCGGGATGAGCACCCCCTGGGCGCCGTCGAGCCCGCGCAGGCAGCACAGGTCGAAGAACCCCTCGATCTTCTCGTTCACCCCGCCGATGGGCTGCACGTTGCCGTTCTGGTCCATCGATCCGGTCACCGCGATCCCCTGCCGCACCGGCATCCCGGAGATGGCGGACAAAAGGGCGTACAGCTCCGCGCACGTCGCGGAGTCCCCCTCCACCGCGCCGTAGAGCTGTTCGAAGGTCAGGGACGCGGAGAGGGTGATCGGCGCCTTGGCGGCGAACCTCCTCCCCAGGTAATTCGACAGGATGAGGACCGCCTTCTCGTGGATCTTCCCCGACATCTTCGTTTCCCGCTCGATGTTCAACACCCCGCCCTTCCCGGCGTAGACGGTGGCCGTGATCCGCGACGGCTTGCCGAAGCTGTGGTCCCCCAGGTCGTACACCGCCAGCCCGTTCACCTGGCCCACCCGAATCCCCCCGGTCTCGACGATGAGCGTGCCCTCCGCGGCCAACTCCCGCAAACGGTCCTCGGCCAGGCTGTTCCGGCGGATCTTCGCGCGAAGCGCCTTGGCGACGTGCGCGCCGCCGACCACTTCCGATTTCTCCTTCGCCGCCCAGAAGTGGGCCTCCCGCAACAGGTTGGATATGTCGCTGAATTTCGTCGAGAGTTTCTCCTGGTCCTCCGCCAGCCGGGCGCCGAAATCGACCACCTTCGCCACCCCGTCCGCATCGAACGGGAGCAGGCCCTCCTCCTTCGCCTTGGCGGCCACGAAGGCGGCGTAATGTTCCAGGCTCTCGTCCGTGCGCGCGATCCGGTGGTCGAAATCCGCCTTCACCTTGAACAGTTCGCGGTACTCCTCGTCGAGGTTGTACAGGAGGTAGTAGATCTCCGGGTTTCCGATGAGGATGACCTTCACGTTCAACGGGATCGGCTCGGGCTTCATCGCCGAGGTGGTCATGAGCCTGTACTGCTCCAGCACGTCCTCGATCTTGACCTCTCCCTGGCGCACGGCGCGCTTCAGCGCGTCATAGGAGAAGACGTTTCTCAGCAGGTCGAGCGCCGCGACGACGAGGAAGCCGCCGTTCGCCTTGTGGAGGGCGCCTCCCTTGATCATGGTGAAATCGGTGATGGCCGCCCCCATCTGGACCTTGTGCTCCACCCGCCCGAAGAGGTTGTAGTAGGTCGGGTTGGTCTCGAAGACGCAAGGGGCGCCGTTTCCCCCCCCGTTGTTGACGATCACGTTCACCGAGTACCGGAGAAAATCGGGCTCCTGTTTCACGATCTTGAGGAACGGGATCGGGGAGGGCTTCTGCTCCTCGCCCGCCCCCTTGAAATCATCGAGGTTCGCCAGCACGTCTTCCCGGACCTCGCCCAGGTAGGCGAGGAGCTTCTCGTTCCCCTCGTGCTTTCTTCGGATGTCTTCCAGGCAGTGCCCCAGCACGGACAAGGCCACGGTCCGCTCGAGATCCGCGAGGCGGTTCTTGGCCTTCTTGTCCTCGTCCTTGATGGTGCGGACCACGTCCTCCATCCGTTCCTGGATCTGCTTCCCGCGCTCCCGCATCTCGCTCTTCTTCCGCTCGTCGAAGGCGTTGAACTCCTCCTCCTTGATCGGCTCCCCCGAAGAGTCCACCGCGATGAGGGAGTACCCGTTGACCGTCTGGCGGATCTTGAATCCCCGGGATTCGGCCAACGCCTCGAAGCCCCCGAAGATCTCCTTCTGCTTTTTCTGGAAATCCTCCATGATCCGGTCCTTGTACTGGTCGTACTCCTTCGAATCGAAGACCTTCGGGATCGCGGTCCGCAGGTACGCGACCGCCTCCGCCATGTCGCGTTGGAATTCCGAACCGCGCCCCGGCGCGAGGGATATGGCGACCGGCTCCGAGGGCTCGCGGAAGTTGTTGACGTAGACCCAGTCCGGGGGAACGGGCTCCGTTCCCGCCTTTTCCGAGACGAATTGCCGGACGGCCGAGGTCTTCCCCGTCCCGTTCTCCCCCAGGGCGTAGATGTTGAATCCGAGGCTTTGCACGGCCAGGCCGAAGTCGATCGCCTCGAGGGCGCGCTCCTGCCCGACGAAGCGGGTCAGCGGGGGAACCTCCCTGGTCGTGGCGAACCGGAATCGTCCCGGGTCGCATGGGAGATGAATCTCTTCCGGCAACAGGGTCCTGGCCATGGCTGCTCCTGAATCGGGTTTATTGGAATCCGTTCAACGGATCCGGAAATCCACGCGGCTGTCCTTCCGTTTCTCCTTCCTCTCGGGCGACAGCGCCTTCGGCTCGACGAGGAACACCCTCGCGGGCTCCACCATCCCCCCGGCGAGCAGGATTCCCCGTACTTCCGACGCGCGGGCCACCGCCAGCTGCCGCAGGTCGCCGTCCGTCACACGGATGTGCGCAAGCATCAGCTTCTCCATCTCCGGGACGGGCAGGCCCTTCGCCATGCCGAGAAAGTTCCGCGGCTTGGGGAACTTCTCCTCCTTGTACGCGAGCGCGAGAAACTTCGGGTACTCCGCCGGTTCGAAGCGCACGTTATCCAGGGCGGGAGCGGGCTGTCCCGCCTTCACAAGGGCCTTCACCTTCTGCGCGGCGATCCGGCGCCGGAAAACGAGCTGCCGGAGGGCTTCCGGATCCTTCTCCAGGTCCACGTGCCCCTCGATCTCGAGCGTCAGGGCCGGCCGCGCGTGCAGGGCCTTGGCGAGACTCGCAAGCTTCCCCCCCGCCGCCGCGGAGACGCCGGACATCCCCGGCTCGAATTCGAGGAAGGAAAGCTCCTCTCCTCCTCCGAACAGCGCCCCGATCAAAGCGAAGGGGGAAGTGGCCGCCTTGGCCAGGAGATTCCCGACGATCTTCCATACGACTCCCCATATGCTGAACTTCGGGTCGTCGATTTGCCCGGTCACGGGCAGGTCCAGGTGGATTTCCCCCTGCCGGTCCTTGAGGAGCGCGACCGCCAGCCGGACCGGAAGCTTCGTCGCGTCGGGGCTGTCCACCGCCTCCCCGAAGGTGAACTGGTCGAGGAACACCTTGTTGTCCGCCTCGAGCCGGCGCTTTTCGATGTGGTAGGAAAGGTTCAGGGCGAGTTTCCCCTTCCGGACCCCGTAGCCGGCGTACCGGCCGGAGTACGGAGTGAGCGGCGACAGGTCCATGTCCTTGAAGTCCACCTTGAGGTCGAGGAAAAGGTCCTTCGCCAGCGGATTGATCCTTCCCTTGATTTCGAGGAGAGCGGAATTTTCCAGCTTCCCCCGCAGGTCGACGTCGGCCAACCGGTTCTCTTCGGAAGAAAGGCCCGAGACGCGGCCGCCGATCTCAACGAGGCTCGCGGAGTAGTTCGGCCGGACGAAACGGTCGCTGAAGTCCACAGCGCCGCCCTGCAGCGTCACGGTGTCGATCCGCACGGGCGGGGCTTCGGTGTCCGCGGCGCCTGCCTCGGGCGCGGCGGCGGGCGCCGGGGCGGAAGCCGCCGCCACGGAAGCCGCGTTGTCCGGCACCGCTTCCTTCGCCACGATTCCCTGGACGTTCAACGTGCCGTCCGGGTTGACGATGATCCGGGAGCGGAAATCCGCCAGGGAGATCTCCCGAATCGCGACGGCCGCCGGACGGTATCCCACCTCCATCCCGCCGAAGTGCAGCATGGAGAACGAAAGGAACGGCTCGCCCCGCGCCTTGTCCACGGACGCGAAATCGTTCACGGACGCCTCTCCCCGGAAATCCGTCCGGATGGGGCGGTCTTTCGGGGCGGCCGTCCGCACGTTCCCTTCCGCCGAAATCCTCCCGCCCGTCACGAGGAGTTTCACCTTTTCCGTGAAGTACGGCTGCATCGGGCCGATCGGAAGGTTCATCGCCTTGAGTTTCCCGGCCAGCGTCGGAGGATCCACGGAGAAAGTGCCGTCGAGCGATATGTTCCCCTCCCGGTTATAAGTGGTTGCGAAGGAGAACGTCCCTTTCCGGTTCTTCTCCGTCGAAACGTTTTGCGCACGGAGGCGAAGCCCTTCAAGCGCGATTTCCGCTGGAGGGTCCGCCGCGCTGTTCTCGAACCGCACCGCATAGCGGTCGAGGGAGGCCTTCCCGACCTTCACGGCCCACGGTTTTTCAGCGCTCCCTTTCCCGCCGGAATTTCCAGAGGTCCCGGCGGCATCGGCGCGGCCGGGCATCAGCCGGGAGACGTTCAACCCTCCGTCGGAGCCGCGCCGCACGGCGATCCATCCCTTTCCCGCGGCGATTTCCGCCACGGAAATCCCTTTCCCTTCCGGATCGATCTCGGCGCCCTTCACGGTGAGTTCCGGGATTCCAAGGAACTCCTCACGCTCCTCCCTCTGCCGGAGCCGCAGACCGGCGACCGCCGCATCGAGGCCGAGGAAGCGGATCCGCCCCTTCCCGGAGTCCTGCGCGTACCGGTACCTTGTTTGGAGGTCGAGAGTGCCGCCGGTCACGTCGAACAGAATGGAGTCCCGGTAATACGGCGCATACTTTCCGAGCGCCGCCTTCCCGAGCGCGACCGTCCCTTCCGAACCGAAAGGGGCCAGCGCCAGGGTTCCCCTGACCTCCAGGGACTCCTTCGCCTCCGTTGAAAGCGACAGCGACGCGTCCGCCGCATTCCCTTTCCCATTGGACAGCCGGTCCACGTCGATCCGGATGCCTCCAATGGCCGTCCGAAAGGGGACCGTCCGGGAGACATCGGAAAAACGCACCTTCCCGCCGGAAAGGCGGAACGAGCCGATCGAGAATACGGTATCCGGCCCCCCCTCCCCCGCCTCGGGGGCGGTCTTACCCTCGTTGCGGAACGAAAGGAGGTTCAACCTCCCGTTCCGGTCGATCGCGGCGTCGATTTCCGGATCCCGGATGGTGAGGGATGCCAGGCGGAACTCCCGGGCCCCCATGTCCGCCGGAGAGATGACCGCCCGGACCATCGGCATGCGAACCATGGGGCTCCTGTCTTTCCCCGTGACGCGGACGTCGCGCAACGCCGCGTATCCGTCCATGCGAATGGAAGGAGGCGCGCCTTTTCGCTGGATGAAGGAAAGGACCCCCTGAATATCCAGGAAAGCGGACGGGACTTCGAAATCCCGCCGGAACGGCACGTATTCAAGGTATCGGGGGATGTCGAGGTCGATGATATTTATATCGAAGGAAGTTTCGAGCGAATCCTTGAACGGCTTGCTCCTGCCCTGGAAGGACACCGCGTCGCCATTGATCACGGCGGAGAAGGAGGGCCGGATATAATCGTCGACGTAATACCGCAGGTTCGAAAAGAAAGGGACGGAAAGCTGGATCCCGGCGACCACGTGCCGGGTGTTTTTCGGGCCGTCGTCGAAGTCGACCCTCCCGTCGACGATCCGGATATTGTTAATGGAATACTTTAATGGATTGGATTTTTTGGCCGGTTTTCTTGAGAATTCCTCCAACAGATCCGTGAAATTATACGTGCCTTCCGCCAGGCGGACGATGGTTACGGACGGTTTCGTGAGGCGAACCTCGCTCAGAACGGGGCCGCCACGGATCGCGGAGGCCAGCTCCAGGTTCGCGAAAATCTCTTCCGCCGAGATCCATGTTCCCTTCCCGTTCCGTTCGGATATTTCCAGCCCGCGAAGGGCGGCGGAAAGGGAGAAGGGATTCACCCGGATTTCACGGACCGTGGATTTCCTGTGAAGCGCCTCGGCAAGGGACTTCTGGAGAACGGATTTGAGGATCGCCGGAAGGGCGAAAAACCCGAAAAGCGCGTAAACGCAGACGGCGGCCGCGCCCGCGATCAGCCACTTCCTGCAAGAGGGCAGCGTGCGGATATCCGAGAGCCGTCCCATCCGGTACCCCCCTGCAGCGGCATCTTACCGCGCATCATACATCCACCGGGGTGAATTCGGAACGGATCCGGTTACGCCGCGTCCTCCAAGGCGGGAACGTATTTCCCGAACCGGGCCGCCCCGTTGAGCTTCGAGCGGTGGAGGAACGCCTTCTGTGCCGCCGGAACGTTGGCCGCCTCTCCCTTCCATGCTTTCAGCACCGGGTCCTGAAGCGCCCGCCCGTAGGAAAAGCTGAGCTCCCAGGGATGTCCGCCCATCCCGTTCATGGCGTTCAGATGCTCCGTCGCCTGGCGCGGCGTCTGGCCGCCGGAGAGGAACACGATCCCGGGGACCGCGGCCGGCACCGTCCTCGACAGCGTTCGCACGGTTTCCTCCGCCACGCGGGAAACATCCGCCTGGACGGGGCACTTCTTCCCGGGGATCACCATGTTCGGCTTCAACAGCATCCCTTCGAGCCGCACCCTGTGCCTCGCAAGTTCCGAGAAGACGCGCGAGAGCACCTCGTTCGTCGCTTCCCCGCAACGTTCGATCGTGTGCCCCCCGTCCATCAGGACCTCGGGCTCCACGACGGGGACGAGACCCGCCTCCTGCGACAGCGCGGCGTAGCGGGCCAGCGCGTGGGCGTTCGCGCGGATGCAAAACGCCGTGGGAATACCGTCCCCGATGTCGATGACCGCGCGCCACTTGGCGAACCGCGCGCCGAGTTCCCGGTACGCCGCGAGGCGGTCCCTCAACCCGTCGAGCCCCTCGGTGACCTTCTCCCCCGGGAACCCCGGCAGCGGTTTCGCCCCCTCGTCCACCTTGATTCCCGGCACGATCCCCCGGCGGATCAACACCTCCGGGAACGGTATCCCGTCCGAGGACTTCTGCCGGATCGTTTCGTCGTACAGGATCGCACCGCTGATGTACCCGGAAACTTCCGGAGTCGTGAACAACAGCTCCCGGTACGCCCTTCGGTTCGACTCGGTCGACGGAACGGAGATGCCCTGGAACCGTTTCTCTATCGTCGGACCGCTTTCATCCGCGGCCAGGATCCCCTTGCCCGGCGCGACCAGGGACCGCGCCACCGATTCGAGATCGCCCACGTTCATCGTCCGCCCCCTTGCGAATTCGCGCCCGTCTTCGATTCTATGTGGATTCCCGTCCCCGTGCCGCGGTTTCAGGATATATTCGATGCATGTCCGGACGGAGGAACGATCCCGTGCTCGTCTACTCCACCGACCGGGGCCTGGTTTGCCCGAAATGCCGGCTCCCCGTGGGGAAGTGCGCCTGCCGCCGCGAAACCCCGGCCCCGAAAGGGGACGGCATCGTCCGTGTACGGAGGGAGACGAAGGGGCACGGCGGAAAAACGGTTATCGCCGCGGAGGGGATCCCTCTCGCGAGCGGCCCCATGCGGGAGCTGTGCTCGGAACTGAAGCGGTTCTGCGGGACGGGAGGCACCGTGAAGGACGGGGTGATCCTGATCCAGGGGGACCACCGCGGGAAAATCATCTCGGAGCTGATCCGGCGCGGATTCACCGTGAAGTCCGCCGGAGGATGACGCGCCAACCACCCATCTCGACAACCGGACAAGGTACGGGTATAATTTGGGCTTTAAATCCGGGGGAGTCGCGATGATAACGAAAGTGGAAGCGCAGGACCTGAACAAAGCGGCCGTGCAGGATCTCCGCAACGCGGTGGGATCCACGACCGTTGTCGAACTGCGGGCGTTGAATCCGAACCCGCGGGTGAGGATCCTGGCGAAGCTGGAAGGGGGCAACCCCGGCGGTTCGGTCAAGGACCGGCCGGCCCTCTACATGATCTCCATGGCGGAAGCCCGGGGGGAACTGACCCGGGAAAAGACGATTCTCGAACCCACCTCCGGGAACACCGGGATCGCCATTGCCATGCTCGGCGCATCCCGCGGCTATCCCGTGAAACTGGTCATGCCGGCATGCGTCAGCATGGAACGCCGCGCGGTCCTTTCCGCGTACGGGGCGGAACTGGTGCTCTCCCCGGCCGAAGAGGGAACCGACGGGGCGATCCGGCTCGCCTTCCGCATTCAGCGGGAAGCCCCCGAACGGTATTACATGCCGAACCAGTACGCCAACCCGGACAACCCGCGGGCGCATTACGAAACCACGGGCCCGGAGATCTTCCGGCAGACGGGGGGCGAGGTGGAATGCTTCGTCGCCGGGATGGGCACCGGCGGAACCCTCATGGGCGTCAGCCGGTATCTCCGGGAGAAATCGCCGGCGGCAAGGGTCGTGGGCGTCGAGCCTACTCTCGGCCACCGGATCCAGGGTCTGAAGAACATGAAGGAGGCGATCGTCCCGCCAATCTACCGGGAAGAGTTCCTGGACCGGAAGATCACCGTGGCCGACGAACCCGCCTTCGAAACGGCGCGGCGCCTCGCCCTCGAGGAGGGCCTGTTCGTCGGGATGTCGAGCGGGGCCGCGGTCTTCGGAGCGATCGAGGTCGCCCGGGAGATGCGGTACGGCACGGTCGTCGCCCTGTTGCCGGACCGCGGAGACCGCTACCTGAGCACGTCCCTCTTCCGTTCCACCTGCGGGAAGTGCCCTCCGTAGATTCAGCCGCGGTCCAGGTCGGCGCTCAGGCTCTCCCGGAGGCTTTCGGCGATCGGGGACTGGTAGATCTCCAAGGCCCTCTCCACGCATTCGAGCGACTCCCGGATCCTGCCCATCGTCTTCAGGGCGACCGCTTTGCTCGTCCATGCATCGCAGCTTTCCGGAAACACCTCGATCGCGCGATCGTAGAGCGCGATGGCTTCCGCCACCTTTCTCTTCGCGAGGAGCGCGTCCCCTTCCTTCGCATACGCGTCGGCAAGCACTTCGGGGTCCATATCGTCCCTCCTGTCCTCCCGTCCCTGCTTTCCCTGTGGTCCCCTCCGCCCCCTCTCCAGTCATTATCGCATTAATCGGCTGTTTCCCATTCGACGCCTTATTTTCCCCGCTGGAACTCCTCCATGAAGCCGGCGAGGGCGTCCACCCATTCGTAGGGGGCGGCGTTATAGATGGAGGCGCGGATGCCGCCGACGGACCGGTGCCCCTTGAGGCCCACCATGCCGCGCTTCTTGGCCTCGGCGATGAACTGATCCTCGAGTTCCGGGCTGGGGAGCCGGAAGACCACGTTCATCGCCGACCGGCTCTCCTTTTCCACCGGCGACCGGTAGAACCGGGAATTCGCGTCGATGACGCCGTAGAGGCGGGAGGCCTTTTTCCGGTTCGCCTCCTCGAGTTTCGGCAGTCCGCCCTGCCCCTTGATCCAGGAGAGGACGTTCCGGACCATGTAGATGCCGAACGTCGGGGGAGTGTTGTAGAGGGACTTGTTGTCTGCGTGGGTGCGGAACTGGAAGATCTTCGGGATATCCTTCCTCCCCTTCTCGATCAGGTCCTTGGACGCCACCACCAGCACGACGCCCGAGGGACCGATGTTCTTCTGGGCGCCGGCGTACACCAGGCCGAACTTGGTGATGTCGAAGGGGCGCCAGAGGATGTCGCTCGACATGTCGGCGACCAGGGGCACGGACCCGGTGTGCGGGAAGGGGCGGGTGCCGTCCGCGTTGAACTGCACTCCGTGGATGGTCTCGTTCGACGTGATGTGGAGGTAGGCGTTTCCCGCGTCGACTTTCACGTCGGAAAGAGCGGGGACCCTGGTGTACTTCTTCTCCTTGCCCTCCCCGACGCCGAGGCTCTGGACCGACACTTCGGCCCCGAACATTCCCGCCACGGCTTTCGCCTCCCCGAGCGCCTTTTCCCCCCAGGCGCCGGTGACCAGGTACCGGGCGGCCGTCCCCTTGTCCAGGAAATTCATGGGGACCTGGGCGAACAGCGTGGTGGCGCCTCCCTGGAGGAACAGGACCTCGTAGTTCGACGGGACGCCGAGGAGCTCCCGGACCAGGGCGATGGACTCGTCATGGACCGCTTCGTATTCCTTGCCGCGGTGGCTATGTTCCATCACGGACATTCCGCTTCCCACGAAGTCGAGCAACTCCTCCCTGGCGCGTTCCAGCGCGGGCAGGGGGAGCGCTGCGGGTCCGGCGTTGAAATTGATCTTGCGGGTCATGGGCCCCTCGTGCGGGCGCGGGGGAGATTTCCGCGGTTCGCGCCCCGTGGCCGGCCGCGGGCCGGGCGATAAGGTTATGATAGATGAAATCCCATTTTCACAATGTGCGGGGGAACCGTCAAGATGAATCCCCGAATGCGATTCCCCTGTTGATTTTTCCGGGCGATGGAATATCGTGGGAAGGACCGGTCCATAGCGGCGGATCAGGAGGCGACCGTTGGAACCCAGCAAGATCGTGGTTCGTTTCCGGGACGGGAAAATCATCAAGGGATACACTCAGAACTTCTTCCCGAACAAACCCGTGTTCCATCTTCTGCCGCAGGAGGGGAACCATCCGAAAGAGCTGGTGGAAATCCCTGTGAACCAGCTGAAGGCGGTTTTTTTCGTCCGGGATTTCACCGGGGATAAGACCTTCCGGGAGAAACACCGGCCCGCGGAAGGGGAAGCTCCCCCGGGACGGATGATCGAGGTGACGTACAAGGACGGGGAGGTGATGGTGGGGACCACCACGGGGTACGACCCCAATCGGCCCGGATTTTTCCTTTTCCCCGTGGACCGGCAATCGAACAACACGAAGGCATACGTCGTCGCCGCTTCCGTCATCAAGGTTCGTTTCCTATAAGCGCGAGTCCCCATTCCATTTTTCGAAGGAGCAGCCCATGGCCAGAAAGAAGATTGCGCTCATCGGGGGAGGTCAGATCGGCGGAGTGCTCGCCCAGTTGTGCGCGCTCCGCGAACTCGGCGACGTCGTGCTGTTCGACATCGTCGAGGGGTTGCCTCAAGGCAAATGTCTCGACATCGCCGAAGCGGCGCCTGTGGACGGGTTCGACATCTCCCTGAAGGGCACCGGCAAGTACGAAGACATCGCGGGGGCCGACGTCGTCATCGTCACCGCCGGCCTTCCCCGGAAACCCGGCATGAGCCGCAGCGACCTGATCGAGGTCAACTCCAAGATCATGACCCAGGTCGCCGAGGGAATCCGGCAGTACGCCTCAGGCGCCTTCGTCGTCGTGATCTCCAATCCCCTCGACGCCATGGTGACCCTCTGCCAGAAGATCACCGGCATCCCGTATAACCGCATCGTCGGCCAGTCCGGCGTCCTCGACTCGGCCCGTTTCGCCGCGTTCATCGCCTGGGAACTCGGGATTTCCGTACGGGACGTGAGCGCCATCACCCTGGGCGGCCACGGCGACGACATGGTGCCGCTGGTCCGCTACTCCTGCGTGAACGGCATCCCCGTCATGGAGCTGCTGGAGAGGAAGTACGGCAACGCGGCCAAGGCGAAGGAAGTCATGGACGCCATGGTGAAGCGCACGCGCGGCGCGGGCGGCGAGGTGGTCGCGCTCCTGAAGACCGGCTCCGCGTTCTACTCCCCCGCCTCCGCCTCGCTCGCCATGGTGGAATCCGTCCTGAAGGACCAGAAGAGGGTCCTCCCGGCCTGCGTCCATCTCGATGGCGAGTTCGGCGTGAAGGGGTACTTTCTCGGCGTTCCCGCCGTCCTGGGAGCCGGCGGCGTTGAAAAGATCATCGAGTTCCGGTTAAACGCCGAAGAGCAGGCGATGCTGGACAAGTCGGTGGCGGCCGTGAAAGGGTTGGTCGACTCGCTTCAATGAGGAGGGAAGCCATCCGGCGCGCGCTGTCCATCATGGTTATTCTGACGGCGGTATCCGTCCTGCCGCCTTGCCGGGCCGGCGCCTCCGGTCCGGCCATCGGCGTGGTGCGGAACGTCTCGGGTACGGCCTCCGTGACCCGCGGGGGGGAATCGATCCCCGCCGCCGCCGGGACGAAACTTCTTGCCGGCGACACCCTCGTCACCGGGCCCGGCGGGTCCCTGGGAGCCGTCCTCCGGGACGACTCCACCCTCTCTCTCGGACCTGAAAGCAGCATCGTCGTTCAGAACTTCGACTTTTCCCCCCGGGAAGGGAAATTCGATCTGCTGATCCGAATCACCACGGGTACGATGGCCTACCTGTCGGGACTGATCGGGAAACTCGCCCCCGAAACGGTCCGGTTCGAAACCCCCGTGGCCACCATCGGCATCCGGGGGACCCGCTTCGCGGTGCAGGTCGGGAACCCGGCTTTGCGGTGACACGACGGATGCGTGATCACGCCGCAAGGCCGGGTTCCCATCTATCCGGAATCCTTCCCGCGGTCTGCCTCCTTGCGTTCGCGGTGTCTTCCGGGTGCGCGGCGCAAATCGCGAAGCCTCCCGCCAAACCAAGAGACATGATCGTCCTCCTTCCCGATGCGGAAGGAAGGACCGGGGCCATCGTCGTGTACGGCGCGGGGGAGAAACGCCTCCTCTCGGAGACGCGCCAGGCCGTGATCGTGGAGGAAGGCTCCGCGCCCGGCGCTCCGTTCATCATGCCCGACAACGACGTGGCCGCGTTCGCGGGACCCGCGCTGAAGGCACTCCCGCCTCCGCCCACCCGGTTCATCCTGTATTTCGAGCATGGAACCGCCGAACTCACCGGGAAGTCCAGAGCGTTGATTCCGAAGCTGATCCAGGCCATCAAGGAACGTCCCCCCGTGGATATCAGCGTCGTGGGCCACACGGATACCGTGGGGGATCGGCCGTACAATTACCGGCTGTCCTACAATCGCGCCCGGGCGGTGGCCGCCCTGCTCACGTCCGAAGGGGTGGATCCGTCCATCCTCGATATCGCCTCGCACGGAAAGGACAACCCCCTCATACCCACCGGCGACCAGGTTCATGAACCACGGAACCGCCGCGTGGAGGTAACGGTTCGCTGATTTGCCCAGACCGTCCCGGCCCCGAGCCCTTTCCATTCTCGTCACCGGAATCGTCCTTACCCTCCTGATGGGCGGACTTTGCATCCGGCCGTCCCCCCTGATCGCGTTCCTCGACGGGAAGATCTACGATTCCTTCCTCCGATCGTCGCCCCGCCAACCGTTGACGGGTTCGGTGGCGATCGTGGACCTCGACGAGAGCAGCATCGCCGCCCTGGGCCAGTGGCCATGGCCCCGTTACCGGGTGGCCCGCCTTCTCGGGAAAATCCGGGATGCGGGGGCCTCCGTGACGGGCATGGACATGCTCTTCGCCGAACCCGACCGGACGTCGCTTGCCTCCCTCTCCAGGGAGATCCGCCGCGACCTCGGGGTGGACATCGTCACGGCGGGTCTCCCCAGGGAAACCCTGGACAGCGACGGCTCCCTCGCCGAGGCGCTTGCCGGCGGCCCGTTCGTGCTCGGCTACCAGTTCGATTTCGACGCGGTCCGCGGGAAGGATTGCGTTTTGCACCCGTTGAACGCGGCGATTCGCACGACGGGCGGGGCCGGATCCCCCGAGGCTTTCTTCGACGCGCCCGGGGCGATCTGCAACCTTCCCGCCCTGGCGAGGGCCGCGGGCGCCTCGGGGTTCTTCAACGTCACCCCGGACCCGGACGGCGTGGTCCGGCGCGTTCCCATGGTGATCCGGCACGGAGGCAAGTACTACCCGAGCCTCGCCCTGGCCGTCTACCTGCGCGCACGCGGGAGCGGCGCCGTCTTCGAGGTCGGATCGGAAGGGATCGAGGCGATGCGCCTGGGGAGAAAGACGATCCCCCTCGACCGGCGCGGGAACATGCTGTTGAACTTCCGGGGAGGCCGCCGCACGTTTCCCCACGTACCGGCCTCCGCCGTCCTGGACGGCACGGCGGACCCGGCCGCGATCCGCGGGAAGTTGATCCTTTTCGGCACCACCGCGACGGGCCTCCACGAGATGCGGACCACGCCCCTCGAAGCCGCCCAGCCGGGAGTCGAGATCCACGCCACGGTCATCGACGATCTCCTGGCGGCCGACCCGATCGCCCTCCCCCGTTGGGGCCGCGGGCTCCTGGTCCTCCTCGTCCTTTTCCCCGGGATCCTGCTGACCGTTCTCCTGTCGAGCGCCCGGGCCGCCTGGGGGCTCGCGGCCGTCCTCCCTTCCTCCGCGGGAATCTGGATGGGCTCCTGGTGGCTGCTCGCCCACCGCCAGGTCTTCCTTCCGCCCCTCATGCCGGTGGCCACGCTTGCGCTGATCTTCACCGTGCTCACTTCGCTGCGATACCTGCAGACGGAGCGGGAAGTCCGGGAGAGGACGCGGAAACTGGCCCTCACGCAGGATGCCATCATCCAGAGCCTCGCCGCCCTGGCGGAGACGCGGCACCACGAGACCGGGGGCCACATTCAGCGCACCCGCCATTACATGCGGACGCTGGCGTTGCGCCTGCGGGACCATCCCCGTTTCCGCCATTACCTGGACGACGCCTCGATCGACCTCCTTTTCCGCCTCGCCCCGCTCCACGACATCGGCAAGGTGGGCGTGCCCGACCAGATCCTCCTCAAGCCGGCGCGGTTGACGTTGGAAGAGTACGAGGAGATGAAGCGGCACACGCTCTACGGTTCGGAGACGATCCGCCTGGCAAGGAACTTCCTGGGGGTAGACTCGTTCCTGCAGGTGGCCGACGAGATCGCCCTCAACCACCACGAACGATGGGACGGCACTGGCTACCCGCGCGGACTCCACGGGAACGAGATCCCCATCCCCGGCCGGCTGATGGCGGCGGCCGACGCCTACGACGCCATCATCAGCCCCCGCCTGTACAAGCCCGCCATCCCCCACGAGGAAGCGTTACGGATCGTCCGGAACCTCAAGGGGGTCTTCTTCGACCCCGATGTCGCGGACGCCCTCCTGGAATCGGCAGAGGAATTCCGGGAGATCGCATCCCGGTTCGCCAGCGGCGGCGTGGAGCCCGAACCGCCCCAAGGGGTCTGATCTGGTATAATGTATCCGGAGTGGCGCGGCGGGGCCACACAGACCCCACGGCCATGCGGAACGGCGGAGGAGAGACAACCGGCTCCCCTGCCCTACCCACCGCGATCGGGCGGATCTTCGCGGAACGGGTGAACACGCAGGCAAGCCGCGAAGCCGGTGGAAGGCCGGCCGCCACTCCTTAACTTTTCCGTGAAAATCCCCTGCCCCAACCGATGAGAACGGCCCCGCTCGCGGCGATGGCGGGAACGGCGATCCACAACGCTTTGGAGAGCGCATCCCCCCTTCCCATCCCCGCTTCCGCGAATCCCGCGCTTCGGTGTCCCACCCATTCGGGGCTCAATGCATCGCCGAGCAGGTGGATCAGGAGAACGTTGACGGCGACTCCCGTCGCGCGGATGCTGGCTGGAAGGCAGCTGACCGTCAGCGCGTTCACGGGGCTCGTGTTGCAGAACAGGAGCAGCATCCCGAGAAAGAACGCGGCGTACGCCCATCCGGGCGTCGGCGCCCTCAGGGCCCAGGCCACGACGGGGGCGGCGGCGAACAAGGTCGCCCCCGCGATCCATACCCCCGCGTCGCTCCACCGCTTCTGCAGCCTGGAAGTCAGCATCCCCCCCGCAAACGTCCCGGCGATGCCGGTGACGACGGCCAGCCCCCCGAAGACGATCCCCGCCCTCCCCGCGGAGATGCCGTGAACCCGTTGAAGAAGCGTGGGAGCCCAGGTGCTCAACGCTCCCATGGCGAAGGTGTACGCCGTGTACGACACGGTGCACGCGAGCCAGATCCGGTTGGTGAACAGGTGTTTCAACCTGCCGGGGAACGGCGCTCCGCGGAGACGGTCCTCGATCGTGTCCATGGCCCCCCGGGGAGGATCGGCGGTCCGCGCCATGCGGACGGCCAGGATCAGCCCCGGCAATCCCGCGACGAGGAACGAGGCGCGCCAACCCCAGGCCTGCGCCGCGACCCCTCCCAGCCCGTACCCCAGGGCGCTGCCGACCGGGATCGCCATGTAGAACCACGTGAAGGACCGGGCCCGCTCGTTTTCCGGGTAGCAGTCGGAAAGAAGGGCTGGCCCGAGCGACGCGTACGCCGCCTCGCCCACACCGACGAGGGCGCGCGTGAACAGGAGGCCCGCGAATCCGGTAACGAACGCCGCCCCCGCCGTCGCCAGGCTCCACAGGGAAATCCCCGCCGCGATCAACCGCGGCCTGTGCAGGCGATCGGCCAGCATGCCGAACACGGGCGCCGCCAGCATGTAGGCGTAGATGAACACCGGGTGGACCCAACCGAGCTGGGCGTCGTTCAATCCCAGGTCCCGTCCCATCGGCTCCAGGACGGCGGCCGCCACGTACCGGTCCATGTAGTTGAGCAGGTTGATGCCGGTCAGGAATGCGAGTAGTCTCACGGCTGTCGTCATGGGTTTCAAGAGTACCAAACAGGAGGCGCGGGGAGAACCCCTCCCTGTGTATAATACAGGCAGCGATGGAGACGAAAACGGATCGACCGGCGGCTTTGTCCCTTTACGGCTTCCCCGCCGCCGCCCTCCTCGTCGTGGCGAGCATCCGCTTCCTCGACGAGCCGGTCGCGCTTTCCGTCCAGCGGCTGTTCCGGTCGAGTCCGCTCCTCGGCGGATTCACGCGGGAGATCCCCGACCTCCTCCTCCCGGCCGTCCTCTTCCTGTCGGCGGGAATGTGGATCACGTATCACCTGCGCTCCCGCAAGGGAATACGGGACCGTTGGACCGGTTTCTGCCGGTTGGCGGGGACCGCCCTGCCCGCCTCCTACATCGCGAAGGCGGCCTTGAAGACCCTTTTCGGGCGGATCGAAACGCGGGCCTGGCTGGAAGACCCGGCGTCCGCCCGGGACCTCTGGTTCCAGGCGGACATCGATCACGCCGGTTTTCCCTCCGGCCACATGACGGTGTTCGCCGCGCTGGCGGCCGCCTGCTGGATCTTCTTCCCGAAGCGCGGAGTGCTGGCCTCTTCCGCCTTCCTGCTCCTCGGGTTCGCCTTGATCGCGACGAACTACCATTTCCTGAGCGACGTGATCGCCGGAGGGTATCTCGGCTTCTCGGTCGCATCCGTGACCCATTCATTCCTGGAGAGACCGCCTGCCTGACGCTCCCGAAAGATCCGGCCGCCGGGAGCGCGCGGACGCCCTGCGTCGGCATCTGCTCCTCGTCCCCATCGCCGCGGCGTTGGTCCTGTCCGCGCTGGACTGGCTCGGCGTGTGCGTCGAGGCATGCGCGGAAACATCCCTGTACCGGTTTTTCGGGGCGCCGCTTCCGCCGTTCGGAACCGTTTTTTTCGCCCTTTGCGCCGCCGCCTGCCTGGCGAGGCATCGGCTTGGCGTCCTCCGATGGGCGCTCGCCGTCCTGCTGTTCGGAGCGCTCGGCGCCGAGATCGTCTTCCTATGGATTCAAAAGTACGAGATCGGAAGATGGTGCCCGTATTGCGTGGGGATCGCCCTCTGCGTCGCGGCGGGTTGCGCCCTGGTCGCCCGGGAGCAATATTCCGGGACAATCGTGCTATATCCTGATCCTGATGGGGAAAGGAAACTCGTGATGAAACGACTCGCGGTCCACACGGCCTTGATCCTGTTCGCCATGCTCGCCGGGCTTGGCGCGTCCGCGTGGGGTCTGAAGAAAACCGACGCGTACGCCGCCGGGCTCTCTCCGGCCAATCTCGCCCTCGGCCCGTCCGACAGCCCCCTGGAAGTGTTCGTCGTGACCGACTGGTTCTGCCCTTCGTGCCGGGTCGCCGAACCGGAGATCATAAAAGGAGCCCGGCTGGCGATCAAACAGGCGAAGGTGGTCTTCGTGGATTATCCGATCCACCGGGAAACCATCAATTACATCCCGTACAACCTGTCCTTCCTGATCCGTGAGAAGGAGAAATATTTCCAGATCCGGGAAGCGCTTGGATCCCTTTCCAGGAAAACGAAAGAGCCGACGCCGGAAGACGTCCAGGCGGCGGTGTCCCCCCTCGGCGTGAAGTACGTCCCGTTGAACTATGTGGACGTGCTTACGGGGACGCAGTACCACATTTCCGTGGTGCAGAAGTTCAAGGTTTCGGGCACCCCCACGGTCATCGTCACGGATTCCAGGACCGGAAAGGCGGTCACCTTGTCGGGCAGCACGGAAATCACCTCGGACAGTATCCTAAAGTCGATCGCCGAAGTATCCGAAAAGTAGGCCCATGTCCCATACCGTCGCCCTTCTGCTGTTGCTCTCGCTGGCGATGCTTTCTGCCATCGCGCTCCTCATGGCCGTCGAGCGCTTTCTCCGGTTCCGAAAGGGGTCGAATGGGGCTGAACAAAAACAGAACCGGATGAAACGTCAGCAGCAGGTGGCGCTCCTGGACGAATTGAACTCCTTGAGAAAGGAGCTGTCGCGGAAGCGGGACATCGCGGACCGGATGCCCGTCATCGCCAAGAACCTCACGGAAAAGCACCCGGAGAACTGCTTCCCCGCCATCTCCGTCCGGTCGGTGAAGGAGTTCTTCCACGCCGCCCAGGCGGGTTTTTTCACGCCCATGCCCAACTCCTCCGAATACACGCTGGAGGTCGGGGCGGGTTTCCCCGCGGAGTGGCAGGGGAAAATCCGGATCTCCGCCGACGAAGGCCTGCTGGGGACCGCTTTACAGCGGAAAGCCGTGGTTTCTCGGGTTGATCCGCTCTCTATTTCCGGCCTGCGATCCGCCTCGCGATCGCTGGAACAGCTGGGCGTATCCCCGGATTTCGCCGCTCCCGTGTTCGGGATCTCCGGGATCCACGGCGTCCTTGTCGTCGCCGGTTGCCCTTTCCCTCTCGAGGAGGAGAGGAAGTACGTATCCATGCTCGCGGACCTGTTTTCCCTCGCGTTGCAGAAGGCCCACCTGGCGGACGCCAGCAAGACCAGCGCGTGGAAAGACGACCTCACCGGGCTTTCCACCCGCCTCCATTTCCTTCAGCGGCTCGAAACCGAAATCCGGCGCACGGAGAATTACCAGCTGTCGTTCTCCCTCTTCATGTTCGACATCGACAAATTCAAGGACATCAACGATACGTACGGCCATGCCGCCGGGGACATCGTGATCAAGAAGGTCGCCGAAATCGCCAAGCTGAACACCCGCAGCGCCGACCTCGTGGGCCGGTTCGGCGGCGATGAATTCCTCGTCCTGATCACTTCCTCCCGCCAGGAGCAATCGTTCAACTATGCCGAGAACATA
>JAJZRM010000361.1 GCA_021802685.1 Deltaproteobacteria bacterium
CGATCTGGAGATACCGATCGTGATCATCACGCCGGAAACCCGAACCGTGGAATGGAAGACCTACGGAATCATCCTGCGGATCCGCCCGACCATGGTGCTGGGCGGAAAGATCCGCACACAGGTCACGGCCGAGGTCAGCTCGGTGGACCACGCCAGCGGCGTTTCCGACGTCCCCGGCTTTCTCACCCGCCGCGTAGCCACCCACTTTTCCACATCTCCCGGCGAAACCGTGATGCTCTCGGGACTGGTCAAGAACGAGATGGCGAAGGACGTCGCCAAGGTCCCCCTGCTGGGACAGATCCCGGTATTGGGGGAACTGTTCAAATCGAGGAGCTTCCGGGAGAACCGGACGGAGCTGGCGGTTTTCATCACCCCCACCGAGACGCCGGGGGACGCCGCTCCGGAATTCGCGGAATGGGACCGGAAAGCGTCCGGCCAGAAGGACCTGATGCGTTTCAGGTTGCTTGATTAAGGAGGAAACGAGATGGACATAGCCATCCGCCGCAAATTGCATCAATCCGTGCTGTCCCGGCTGGACGCCCGGAAGACCGGGCTGGCTCTCGTTGAAGACATCGACCGTTGCCGGTCCCGCGCGGAGGAGTTCCTGCAGGCCGAGCTGGCCGGCATGTCGTTGCTCCCTGCCGACAAGGAAACGGTCCGGCAGTCGATCCTCGACGAGATCTTCTCCTACGGCCCCATCACCCCTCTGCTGGAAGATCCCTCGATCTCCGAGATCATGGTGAACGGCGGCGGCTCCATTTACGTAGAGAAAGAGGGAAGGCTGGTTCCCCACGAAAACGTTTTCCTTTCGGAGGAATCGCTCCGCGTCGCCATCGACCGGATGGTGTCCAAGGTGAACCGGCGCCTCGACGAATCCTCCCCCTACGTCGATGCGCGGCTGCCCGACGGATCCCGGATCAACGCGATCATACCGCCGGTGTGCCTCACCGGCGCCTGCCTGACGGTCCGGAAGTTCCGGCGGGAAGCGTACACGCTGGAGGAACTGGTGAAGATCGGAGCCTTGACGCAGGAATGTTCGGGATACCTCGTCGATGCCGTCCGGCAACGCAGGAACATCATCGTCTCCGGAGGCACCGGATCCGGCAAGACCACCCTGCTGAACGCCCTCTCCAGCTTCATCCCCGAAGAAGAGCGGATCCTCACCATAGAGGACGCCGCCGAAATCCGCCTGCAGAAACCCCATGTCGTCCGGTTGGAGGCCCGGCCGCCGAACATCGAGGGCGGCGGCGCCGTCGCCATACGGGACCTCGTCCGCAACTCCCTCCGGATGCGCCCGGACCGGATCATCGTCGGGGAGTGCCGCGGCGGCGAGGCGCTCGACATGCTGCAGGCGATGAATACGGGGCACGACGGCTCCATCACGACCGGACACGCGAACACTCCAAGGGACATGCTTCGCAGGCTCGAAACGATGGTCCTCCTCTCGGGCGTGGAGATCCCCATCCGGGCGATACGGGAACAGATCGCCTCCGCCATCGGCCTGATCGTCCACACGAGCCGCATCAAGGGAGGAAGGCGGGCCGTCACATCGGTGACGGAGGTGACGGGGATGAACGAGTCCCAGATCCTGCTCCAGGAGATCTTCCGTTGGAGCAAGTGCAGAGGCGAAGGCGGCGCCTTCGCCGCCGACCACCGCCTTGTCCCCACCGGCATCCCATCGCGCTTTTCCAGGGAAGAAGAGTCCGCATGGGAATGACCGCCGCGGAAACCGGCACCTTCTGCCTGGGCGCGGCGATGATCGTCCGGTTCCTTCTGCGCACCGCGCTTCCCGGGGCCTCCCGCCGGGTCGCCTTCGCCTCCACCCGGCACTCGGACAGTCTCCGAGAGGAATTCGTGCAGCTGCCTCCGTCCCGGATCGCGACGGGACTGCTGCTCTCCGGCGTCCTGTGCGCATGCGCCGCGCTGGCGATATCGCGGTCGCTGCCGGCGGCGATCGTTTCAGGCGCCCTTCCCGTCTTCCTTGCAGGCACGCTCGTCCAATGGTTCCGGATCCGGCGCCGCAAAAAGATCCTGTCCCAGCTTCCCGTGCTGTTGGATCTGCTCGTGGGTCATGTCAAGGCGGGCCACAGCCTCTCCGAATCCCTCGCGGAAACCGTCCCGCTCCTGCCGTCCGGGATTCGGGAGGAGATGGCTTGGGCCCTCCAGAAGACCCGGCTCGGGACACCCCTCGTCGAGGCGTTTGCGCTATGGGAGGAACGGATGCCGGCGGAAGAGATCTCCCTCATCGTCCGGCCGTTGCGCGCGGCGTTGCCGGGAGGGGGAAACATCGCCGACCTGCTGGAACAGACCCGGGACATCCTGCGGCGCCGCATCCGCACGATGGAGAAGCTTCGGAGCATGACCTCCCAGGCCCGCCTTCAGGCGGTGGTTCTCACGTTGCTCCCCCCGTCATTCGCGGCGGTACTTTCCAGAATCGACCCGGGATTCTTCCCGAACCTCGTCGGGACCCCGCAAGGAAAAACCATCCTGTTGATCGCCGCCGTCCTGCAAACATTGGGGTGGGTCACCATACGAAAGATCCTTGCGGTGCGCCCATGACTCCGTTCGACCTTCTCCTGATCGGTTTGCCGGCGCTGCTGGGCGGAACGCTCATGGCGTCGTCCGTCCGGCGGGCGTTGAAGTCGCACCCGCCGCGCCACCTGCCGGAGGCGTACCGTTCGCGCCACACCCGCCTCCTGGAATGGATGATCCGGAAAAACGCCATCCGTATTCCGGGCGCGTGCCTGATCGATTCCGTGCGTCCCTGGGCGGTCGGAGAGACCGTCGGATTTCTTGTCATGCTCCTTGGGTTTTTCGTGAACCGGACGGCGGCGGGGATCCTCCCGGCCGTGCCCGTCGCCTTCCTCCTCGGCGCCTGCGCGGCCTGGCTCTCCCTTCGGGGAGCGGCGCGGCAGGCGCTCCGTTCCATCCACCGGGATCTTCCGGTCGCGTGTTTTCTCCTGTCCCTTCTCCTGGAATCGGGCATGGGGGCCTCCTCCGCACTCCAGGAAACGGCCTCATCCATCCCCCAAGGCCCCCTGTCCCGGGAACTGGCGGAACTGGTACGATCGCGTTCACTTGGCGTGTCACGGGGGGAATCGATCGAGCGTTCCCGGCGCCGGGTCCCGCTGGAGGATTACCGCCTCTTCCTGAACCATATCCTGCAGGGGGAGCGGTTCGGGATCGGGCTCTCAAAAAGTTTACGTGGAATTTCGGGGAAGATTCTGGAAAGCCAGGACCACCGGGCGGAAACGATCGCGCAGCAAGCGGCGGTGAAACTGCTTTTCCCCCTCGTCGTTTTCATATTCCCGGCCGTGTTCCTCATCATCCTGTCGCCGGTGATTCTCGGAATCTGGAACAGCCTG
>JAJZRM010000362.1 GCA_021802685.1 Deltaproteobacteria bacterium
CCTCAAGGACATCCAGGAGGAGTACGGGATGGCGTACCTGTTCGTCTCCCACGACCTGCGGGTGATCCGGCACGTGAGCGACGCGGTGGCGGTGATGTACCTGGGAAAGGTGATGGAGGCGGGGCCCGCGCAGGACCTGTTCCGCGAGCCGCTGCACCCGTACACCCGTTCGCTGATGTCGGCCGTCCCGATGCTGGGCGACGCCCCGCCGGAACGGATCGTCCTGTCGGGCGAAATCCCCAGCCCGATCGCCCCGCCGCCCGGCTGCCGTTTCCACACCCGCTGCTTCATGGCGGAGAAGGAGTGCGCGGAGGTCTGCCCGCTCCTGCGCGAGGTCGCCCCCGGCCGCTTCGCCGCCTGCCACTTCGTGTGAAAGGTGGATGTCACATGACCAATCTTCCGAACAACCCGAATCCCTCCGGGATTCTCTTCTATCAGACCGAAGACGGCAAAACCCGGCTTCATGTCCGTCTTGAGGACGAAACGGTTTGGTTGTCTCAAAAGATGATGGCGGGGCTGTTTCAAAAAGATATCCGTACCATCAACGAGCATATCCGGAACATCTTCGACGAGGGAGAGTTGTCGCCCGATCCGGTTATCCGGAAATTCCGGATAACTGCCGAGGACGGCAAAACCTACGAGACCAACCACTATAACCTGGATGTCATCATCTCCGTCGGCTACCGGGTGAAATCCCATCGCGGCACCCAATTTCGCATCTGGGCAACCCACCGTCTGCGCGAATACATTGTCAAGGGTTTCACGATGGATGACGAGCGCCTGAAGCAGGCGGGTGGTGGAAACTACTTCAACGAACTGCTTGCCCGCATCCGGGACATCCGCGCCTCGGAAAAGGTCTTTTGGCGCAAGGTTCTCGACATCTACGCCACCAGTATCGATTACGACCACAGCACCGACCTGTCGAGGGAGTTCTTCAAGATCGTCCAGAACAAGATGCACTGGGCCGCCCATGGTCACACCGCCGCTGAGATCATCGCAGCGCGGGCGACCGCAATCAAACCCAACATGGGACTGACCTCCTGGACTGGCGCCAGGCCCACGCAGACGGATGCCGAGGTCGCCAAGAATTACCTGAATGCGCAGGAGTTGGACACCCTCAACCGCATCGTCTCCATCTACCTCGATTTCGCCGAATTGCAGGCCTTGAACCGCCGACCCATGTACATGAAGGACTGGATCACCAAACTGGACGATTTCCTGCGCACAAGCGAGCGGGAGATCCTCACCCATGCGGGTAGCGTCAGCCATGAGATGGCTCTCGAAAAAGCGCGGCTCGAATATGAGAAGTTTCGGAAACGGATCTTGGAAGAACCCTCGCCGGTGGAGAAACACTTTATCGAGACGGTGACTGGAGTGAAGAATCTGGAAAAAGAGAATAAACTACGAAATGAACGAAAGGCACAAAAGGGGAAACAAAACGGGTGATACCGTCGTGAGCGGCTGGTCGTACGGAACGGCAAGAAAGAGCGGGAGGGAGCATGACGAAGAGACTGGAGCCCATTTACCCCGGAGAAATTCTCCTCGAGGAATTCATGAAGCCGCGGGGGATGAGCATCAATAAATTGGCCAGGGACATTCATGTGCCGCCGGGGCGAATCAGTGAAATCGTAAACGGCAAACGGGCCATCACGGCGGATACGGCGCTGAGGCTTGGCCGCTACTTCGGGGTATCTCCCGAAACCTGGATGAACCTCCAGGCGGACTACGAACTGCGCGTGGCCATGCGCGACACGGGAAAGGAGATCGAGACTCACGTAAGACGATTCAAGGCCGCATCGTAGGGTTCCCTTGATTTATGCCGCCTGAACGATCTGGTGCCGCCGGACGCTCTTAAGGACCGGATCCGGGAGAAGGTCCCTCGGGAAGCCATCCGTGCCGCGCAGGGATTACAGGCTGGCCGACGACTGATTGCCGGTTCCCGAAATATCCTGCGGACCCGCCATCCCCGGGGCGGTGCCGTTTCAAACCCGCCCAACCCATCCCTGAAGGCCAGTAGATGCGGCATGGAATACGGATTTCGCCCACGACAGGGACTGTCGCCCCATTATGGGAGCATTTCCCCGGGATGAGACGATACTACGCACACTCGACGGATGACGAAAAGAAATCCGACCGACAAACCGCTTTCCGATGTGGAAAATGTTGTATAACCCTCGCAGCAGTCCGAATATGCCCGCAAGTCGCTTTGCTGAAGCGCCGCGAGTTTGCGACGTGGCGCAACCGGTCATCCCTGACGATTTCCGCGAGCACGCGGCATTGCTCGAGATCCTTGATTCGCTTTGCATCGGTCAGGCGCCTGTACGAAACGATCAGTTTGTGCAGGAAGAACGCTTCGGGGATTGGGAAGCGGATACTGAAGTCACCCAAGACGGCTTCTTCCGAAAAATCGACGAGCATGTCGATGAAGGGAAGGGGCAAGGCAGAGACGTTCCATTCCTTGACCGCGATGGAATTGGCGCCGCTGTTCCCGGGCCGGTGCGCGATGAACTCCACCTCATAACCGCTGGCGGTGAACTTCCTGATTCCGTCCCCGGTGAAAAAATCCGTGAAACCGAGACCGACGATCAGATCGTCAAGGTCGGCGCGCATCTGTTTCCGCCGATGTGCAATGTGGACCGCGAAGTCGACATCCAGCGTCTTCAGCGAATAGCGGATGTCGTACAGGTCTGCATAGACCGGCATGACCCAACTGCCGATGAGAAGCGATCGTTCGAAGAAGCCAACCCGGCTCAACGAACAAAGCAGTTCATGGATTTCCGGCGGGAAACGGATGTCACACAGAACGTTCGTGGCGGCCTCCGTCTGACTGCTTGATGCGCAGCAGCTTTTCCAGGTAGGCAATCCGTTTCTTGTAGACGAGGATCTCCTGTCGGCACTGATCCCGCTGCCGGATCTGCACCTGGAGCTCCGGGATCTCCTTTTCCGAAACGTGTCGATTGACAACCTTTCCTCGCTCGCGGAGAACGAGGTAGTGGTAGCCGTACGATTTGCCGTGCACGACCCTCTTCCGAAGGTTCAGGGCTCCTTTGGGATATCGAACAACCTTGTCCATTAGCGCGGCGAGGACATCGCGGCATCGCCGATATTCCTCTTCGAGCATGCCCTGGACGGCGCCATCTATTTCCGCTACTTTCATGCAAATATTGTACGCCTGTAGTGGAAAAAGACAACTTGTTTTCTCGGCATGGGCGAAACGATCGCTCGCGGTGGAGCGAGGGGCGGGGAATCCGGTCAGGCGAAGCTGCGACGCGCCTCGGGCTTCAGCAGGTCCTGCCGGCAGTAGGGGCAGAATTTCCACCCGGGAGAGATCATCCGGCGGCACCCGGGG
>JAJZRM010000363.1 GCA_021802685.1 Deltaproteobacteria bacterium
AGGAGATGGCCGTCGTAAACGTGAAGGATCTGAACCGGTTCGAGGCGGGATCCGTCGTGGATGCCGGGGTGCTTCGGCGGGAGGGCCTCGTGAAAGGCGGCTGCCCGGGAGGGATCAAGCTTCTCGGGAACGGCGAAGTCAACCGGAAGCTCACCGTGAAGGTCGATCGTGCCAGCAAGTCCGCCGTCGGGAAGATCGTCGCCGCGGGCGGGACCGTGGAGGTCTGATCCGGTGCTCGACGGCTTCCAGAACATCACGCGGGTCCCCGAGCTCAAGCGGCGGATCCTCATAACCGGCCTGTTGCTCGTCGTCTACCGCATCGGGATCCACATCCCGACGCCGGGCATCGACAACCTTGCGCTGAAAGCGGTGTTCGACGCCCAGGCAGGGACCCTCTTCGGACTGATCGACATGTTTTCCGGGGGAGCGCTGGCGCGCTTTTCCATCTTTACTCTCGGGATCATGCCGTACATCAGCTCCTCGATCATCCTCCAGCTGTTGACGGTCGTCATCCCGCAGCTCGAGAAGCTCTCCAAGGAAGGGGAGCTGGGGCGCCGGAAGATCACGCAGTACACGCGCTACGGAACGATCGTCCTGTCCGTCATCCAGGGGTTCGGGATCGCCGTCGGCCTGGAAAGCGTCTCCGCGGGGGGGGCGGGCTCCGTCGTCTACATCCCCGGATGGTCCTTCCGGCTGATGACGGTGTTGACGCTGACCGCCGGGACGGCGTTCCTGATGTGGCTGGGCGAGCAGATCACCGAGCGGGGGATCGGCAACGGGATCTCGCTCATCATCTTCACCGGGATCGTGGCCAGGTTCCCGAGCGGCCTGATCCGGACCGTCACGCTCGTCCGCACGGGCGAGATGAACCTCTTCGCAGCCCTTTTCCTGCTGGCGCTCATGACGGCCGTCGTCGCCGTCATCATCTATTTCGAGCGCGCGCACCGCAGGATTCCCGTGCAGTACGCCCGGCGGATCGTCGGGCGGCGGATCTACGGCGGGCAGAGCACGCACCTGCCGCTCAAGGTGAACACGGCGGGCGTCATCCCCCCCATCTTCGCCTCCTCGATCCTGCTGTTCCCGGCGACGATCGCCAGCTTCATCAAGCACCCGGTGACGCAGACGATATCCAACGCGTTGACCCCCGGAAGCATCGGGTACGAGTCCCTCTACGTCGCCTTCATCATCTTCTTCTGCTACTTCTACACGGCCGTCACGTTCAACCCGGTCGACGTCGCGGACAACATGAAAAAGTACGGAGGGTTCGTCCCGGGGATCCGGCCGGGCAAGAAGACGGCGGAATACATCGACAAGATCCTGACTCGGATCACCCTCGGGGGAGCGCTCTACATTTCGGTGATCTGCGTCCTGCCCAGCATCCTGATCTCGCGGTTCAACGTTCCCTTCTACTTCGGGGGCACGGGCCTCCTGATCGTCGTGGGAGTGGCGATGGACACGATCCAGCAGATCGAGTCTCACCTGATCACCCGTCATTACGAGGGGTTCCTCAAAAAAGGGAAGATCAAGGGAAGGAGGGGGTAGGAAGATGACCGGAATCATTCTTCTCGGCCCCCCGGGAGCGGGTAAAGGCACCCAGGCGAAAAAACTCACCGAGGAGTTCGGCATCCCGCAGATCTCCACCGGGGACATGCTTCGCGAGGCGGTAAAGAACGGTACGGAATTGGGAAGGAAGGCGAAGGCCTTCATGGACTCGGGCGGGCTCGTCCCCGACGAGGTCGTGATCGGGATCGTCAAGGAGCGGCTCGCGGCGGGCGATTGCGCCAAGGGGTTCATCCTCGACGGTTTTCCGCGCACCATCCCGCAGGCGGCCGCCCTGGACCGTGTGGCGGAGGAGCTCGGGAAGGAGATACGCTTCGTCCTGTCCCTCGAGGTCGACCCGGACGAACTGATGGAACGCCTGTGCGGCCGCCGCACCTGCACCGGGTGCGGGGCGATGTACCACGTCAAGTTCCGCGCGCCCAAAGAGGACGGGAAGTGCGACAAGTGCGGAACGGCCCTCATACAGAGGGACGACGACAGGGAAGAGACCATCAGGAAACGGCTGGAGAACTACAACAAGGCCACCGCGCCGTTGCTCGATTATTATAAGACCACCGGGAAGATCCGGTCGGTCATGGCCTCCGGAGAGATCGACGCGATCTACGGCAACATCGTGAAGATCCTGCGGTAGCGGATGATCCTGATCAAGTCGCCTCAGGAAATTGAGGCGATGCGGCGAGCGGGCGCCGTCGTAGGGCGGTTCTTTGAAGAAGTGAAGCCGCTGATCCGGCCGGGGACCGCGACCTGGGCGCTGGAAGAGTTCGCCGACCGGTTCATCCAGCGGTGGGGCGTGAAAAGCGCCTTCAAGGGGTACATGGGGTACCCGGCGCACCTTTGCACCTCCCTGAACGAGGAGGTGGTGCACGGGATCCCTTCGAAGGAACGCATTGCGCGGGAGGGGGACATCCTGAGCATCGATTTCGGGGTGGCCCTGGACGGATATTACGGAGACGCGGCGAAGACCTTCGCCGTCGGGACCGTCGATCCGGCATCCCTCCGGCTCATGGAAGCGACGGAACGGTCCCTGTACGCGGGAATCGAGGCGGCCCGGCCGGGAAACCGCTTGGGCGACATCTCGGAAGCGGTCCAGTCGGTGGTCGAGGGGGCGGGGTTTTCGGTCGTGAGGGACTTCGTGGGGCACGGAATCGGCAGGTCGATGCACGAGGAACCGCAGGTTCCGAACTTCGGAACGCGCGGGACCGGCCCGCGGCTGCATCCCGGGATGACCCTGGCGATCGAGCCGATGGTGAATGCCGGAGGTTGGGCGGTGAAGGTCTTGAAGGACGGATGGACGGTGGTGACCCGGGACAGCGGCTGGTCGGCCCATTTCGAGCATACGGTCGCCATTACGGAAAACGGGTTTAGAATATTAAGTCTTCCATGAGATAAAGCAAGGCAAATACCTTTATCGCAAGGAATATATGCCAAAGGAAGAAGCGATAGAAATCGAAGGCACCGTGATCGAGCCGCTCCCGAACGCCATGTTCCGGGTGGAACTCGACAACAAGATGAAGGTGCTGGCTCACATTTCGGGAAAGATGAGGATGCACTTCATCAAGATACTGCCGGGGGACCGCGTCACGGTGCAGTTGACTCCGTACGACCTGACCCGCGGGCGGATCATCTATCGATCGAAGTGAAAAGGGGAAGACGATGAAGGTCAGGCCATCGGTGCGGAAGATATGCGCGAAGTGCAAGGTCATCCGGCGGAAGGGCGTCGTCCGGATCATCTGCGAAAATCCGAAGCACAAGCAGCGCCAGGGATAGGGATAAGGAACGCCGGC
>JAJZRM010000364.1 GCA_021802685.1 Deltaproteobacteria bacterium
TGTTCTCCACCGTACCGATGGTCTGCTCAAATTGCCGCACGGAGGACTGGAGCTGCCTGTCCAGCTGGCGTCGGTCCGTGACAACGACGATGGAATCGAAGACGCGCCGGTCGTCGGAGCCGTGGAGGGTCGAAAGCCGGTGCGCGAGCCAGGCGATGGTGTAGCTCTTGCCCGATCCGGCCGAATGCTGGATGAGGTATCGTCGCCCCGTCCCGCGCGCCGGCGGGGATCTTTATCTTTATCCGTTCTTCCGTTTCCGTCACTCCCCGGCCGAAGCAGACCGGGCATCCCCTGCGTCCGGACCTCCCGGTTCCCCCGCACCCGGCGCAGGCGCGCGGCCTGCGATATCGGACTTCCCGGATGCCGCCGCGGGCCATGTCGAGAAAATCCACGGAAACCTCGACCCGGACGTCCTCTCCCCGGCCGGAAGGCGGAAAACCCCCGCTCTCGTCCCGGAAAAACTGCCCGAACAGGTTCCCCAAATCGAACGACTCGGCCCCGAACCCTCCGCTCGACCACCCGCCGCCCCGGAACGCCTCGTCCGCCCAAGGACCGCCCGCGAACGCCCCCCGGCGAACGGCGTCGTACTCTTCCCGCTTCTTCGGGTCGCTCAGGACCTCGTGCGCTTCGTTCGCTTCCTTGAAGCGCGCCTCGGACGCCTTGTCGCCCGGATTGACGTCGGGATGATGCTTCTTCGCCAGGCGGCGGAACGCCTTCCGGATCTCCTCCGTCGAAGCGCCCTCCGGTACCCCCAGGATCTCGTAATAATTTTTCCTCGGATCCATCAGTTCACCCGGCCGTTCCGGCGGCTCTGCGCCCCCGGGGAAATCCCCAGGGGCGCAGAGCCGCCGGAGTCGTGCCGTTCTATTTTACCGCCACCGTAATCTGTTTCTTCTTCGCCTGCTCCTTCTTTGGAAGTACGAGCTCCAGGACCCCGTTCTTCAGGGTCGCGGAGATCTTCTCCTGATCGACGGTGGCCGGAAGGGAGAACGCCCGCTGGAACGTGCCGTAAGCGCGCTCGATCCGGTGGTAGTTCTCCTCCTTGACCTCCCTTTCGACTTTCCGCTCGCCCTTCAGGGTGAGCATGCCGTCCTTGACCTCGATGCCGACCTGTTCCTTCGTCAGCCCCGGCACCTCGGCCTTGACGACGACCGCGTCGTTGCTCTCGTAGATGTCCACCGCGGGGGTCCACATCCCCGTGCCCAGCCCCTCCTCGCGTCCGCGCGTGCGGGCCAGGGTGTCTTCGAACAGCTGGTTCATCTTCTCCTGAATGGAGGAAAGATCCCGCATCGGGTCCCACCAACGAACGATCGCCATGTCGCCCCCTCCTTTCAGTTCACGTTTACCCGGATCTGCTTCGGTTTCGCCTGCTCCCGTTTCCCGAGGCGCACCTCGAGAATCCCGTCTTTGAGCTCCGCCCGGACCTTGTCGGGGTCCACGGAGTCCGGGAGGGAGAAGGAGCGGTGGAAAGCGCCGAAGCCGCGCTCCACCCGATGATAGCTCTCTTCCTTCACTTCCTTCTCGACGCTCCTCTCGCCCCGCAGGTGCAAGGTTCCGTCGTCCACCTCCACGTGGACCTGGTCCTTCGCCACCCCGGGCACCTCGACCTTGAGAACGATCTCGTGGTCCGTCTCGTAGATGTCCACAGCGGGAGACCACATCCCGGTCCCCGGCTGCTCCCCCTGGGAGATGGGGTAGCCGAACGTTTCCCCCACCACCCGGTTCCACCGGTTCTGCAGCGCCGAAATCTCCCTCGCAGGGTCCCACCACCGTACGATCGTCATGGCTTCTCTCCTTCTTCCCCGCCGAAAACCCGGCGGGCGCTTGTATGTTGTATTCCCCTTATTTCTTCGCGGGGTCCTCGTATTCCGCGTCCACCACGTCCCCTTCCGCGGCCTTCTCCCGGGCTTCTCCGCCCGCGGCGCCGGCTCCCGGCGCGGAAGCCGCCTGCTTGTACATGTGTTCCGCGAGGGCGTGGGATTCCTTGATCAGTTTTTCCGCGGCGCGCTTGAGCGTCGCCTCGTCGTCGGACTTGAGAGCCTCCTTCGCCTCGGCCACCGCGGCCTCGACTTTCGACGCCGTTTCGGCCGGTACCTTGTCGCGGTTGTCCGCCAGCGTCTTCTCCGTGTTGTACACCAGGGAGTCGAGGTGGTTGCGCGCCTCGATGGCCGCCTTGCGCCTGCGGTCCTCGGAGGCGTGCGCCTCGGCCTCCTTGACCATCTTGTCGATGTCGCCCTTGTCGAGCCCGGTGGACGCGGTGATCGTGATCTTCTGCTCCTTTCCCGTTCCCTTGTCCTTCGCGTTCACGTGGAGGATGCCGTTCGCGTCGATGTCGAAGGTCACCTCGATCTGCGGAACGCCGCGGGGAGCGGGGGGGATCCCGTCGAGATGGAACCGGCCCAGCGTGCGGTTGTCCCCGGCCATCTCGCGCTCTCCCTGGAGGACGTGGATCTCGACGCTCGGCTGGCTGTCCGACGCCGTCGTGAAGATCTCGCTCTTGCGCATGGGGATCGTGGCGTTGCGCTCGATCAGCTTCGTCATCACGCCTCCCAGCGTTTCGATGCCGAGCGACAGCGGGGTCACGTCGAGGAGCAGCAGGTCCTTGACCTCGCCGCCCAGGACGCCGGCCTGCACCGCCGCGCCCGCCGCGACCACCTCGTCCGGGTTCACGCCCTGGTGCGGGTCCTTCCCGAAGAACGCCTTCACCATCTCCACGACCCTCGGGATGCGCGTGGATCCGCCCACCAGGACCACCTCGTCGATCTTTCCGACGGAGATGCCCGCGTCGCGGATCGCCATTTCGCACGGCTTCAGGGTGCGGTCCAGGATGTCCTGCGTCATCTGCTCGAATTTCGCGCGCGACAGCTTCATCTGCAGGTGTTTCGGGCCGGCGGCGTCCGCCGTGATGAACGGCAGGCTGATCTCCGTCTCCATCGTCGAGGAGAGCTCGATCTTCGCCTTCTCCGCCGCCTCCTTCAGCCGCTGCAGCGCGGTCCGGTCCTTCGACAGGTCGATCCCCTGGTCCTTCCTGAACTCCGCGATGATCCATTCGATCAGCCGCTGGTCGAGGTTGTCGCCGCCCAGGTGGGTGTCCCCGTTGGTGGACTTCACCTCGACCACGTTGTCCCCCACCTCGAGGATGGAGATGTCGAAGGTGCCGCCGCCGAAGTCGAACACCGCGATCAGCTCGTTCTTCTTCCGGTCGAGGCCGTACGCCAGCGCCGCCGCCGTGGGTTCGTTGATGATCCGCAGCACCTCGAGGCCGGCGATCGTCCCGGCGTCCTTGGTCGCCTGCCGCTGGGAGTCGTTGAAGTACGCGGGCACCGTGATGA
>JAJZRM010000365.1 GCA_021802685.1 Deltaproteobacteria bacterium
CGAAGGACCGGAACTCCGGGTCGAAACGCGCGACCTCCCGGCGGCCGATCGTCCTCACTTTGACTCGGGAGAAAAAGGAGACGAGCCGGGCCTCGCCGGCGCGCAGCGACTCCTCCATGGCCCCGAGAGCGTTCTTCCCGTAGATCGCGTGCAGCGGTTCGATGCCTTTCCCGCTTTCGGGGACGACCACGTCGCTCTCCCCGGCCAACGAGGCAAGGTGTCGCACCAGGTTCCCCGAAAGATACGGCATGTCGCATGCGACCGCGAAAATGTAAGGGGTCCCGCTGTGGAGGAGGCCGGAGTGGACTCCCGACAAGGCCCCCATCCCGTGGATGAGGTCGGGTACCTTGCGGCAGGGGAGAAAGTCGAAGAGTTCCGGCGTGTTGGTGACCAGAAGGACCTCGTCGAAGAGTTCCGCCATGAGACGATGGACCGCCTTGATGAGCCGGCCGCCCTGGTAGGCGAGGAGCGCCTTGTTGCTCCCCATGCGCCGGGAGGCTCCGCCCGCCAGTATGACCCCGGTGATTCCCCGGATCCGGTCCTTCCCGGAAGGAATCCGGATCCTCTCCGGATGGGCATAGAGGTTGAACCTTCCGCTCCGGACGTACCCGATGAGGGTGATCCCCATGTCCTGCGCCATCCGGACCGCCATGTCGGTGGGGGAGGTGCGCGAAGCGACGAGGGCGATTCCCAGGATGGCCGCCTTGGCGACCATCTCGGAGGAAACCCTGCCGGAGGTGACCAGAATCTTTCCCGAGAGGTCGATCTCCCTGAGGAGCGCTTCTCCGGCGATCCGGTCCAGCGTATTGTGCCGCCCGAGGTCTTCCGCATAAAGAAGGATCGACCGGCCGTCCCCCACGGCGGCGGAATGGATCCCCCCGTGCGCCTTGTAGCGCTCGGCCCGTCGGGCGAGCTCGCCCATCATCGCGAAGACATCGTCGGCCTGGAAGGCCGGCCTCCCTTCCGCCGGTGCGGGCGGGGCGGGCGCGATATGGGGGAGGTGAAAAGAGATCCCCCCTCCGCATCCGGACGTCAGGATCGGCTGGAGCGTCCGGGGCACTTCTCCCCGAATCCGGACGGAGGCCGCTCCGAAATCCTCGCAAACGCTCAGAGTGAGAAGGTCTTCGCGGGTGGACACCAGGCCTTGCATCCGCAGGAAGCCCGACGCGAGATACCGCAGGTCGTGCGGGGAGGCGATGAGGGTCGCCAACTCCGTCCCGTTGACGGTCAAGGTAAGGGGGAACTCCTTGACCGGATGGTGCTCCACGGCGGACAATCGTTGCCCGTCATATCGCAAGGCAGTGGGCTCCCGCTTCTCTTGTCCCGCTCCTATTCCCGCCTCATCGGCCTCTTTCAAAGCCTTCCTTTCCCGCCAGCAGGTCCAAGTGCAAGGTCGTCAGGTCCTCCGCATCCAGGGGGACCTCGGCGTTCCCTTTCCGGGAATCCCGGGTTTTGATGTAGCGGCTGCACTTACGGCAAACACCTACGCGGGTGGGTCCGTCTCCCGCCGTGAAGTAGGAGAGGGTCTCCGGGTCCTCGTTGCCGCAATACGCGCATTTGATCCGCGGATAGGGCCACAGGAAGGAGCAGCTGGAACAGGAGAGCGCCCTTTTCCCCTCCTCGCCCACGAGCTCGTCCATCGCCGGCCTGGACCCGCATACGGGGCAGAACGCTTCCTTCCATCCTTCCAGCGCCTTCGGGTCGACCGACTCGGCGGCCTCCTCCAGCGCCGTCTTCAAGGGAACTTCGAGGACGAATTCCAGGAGAGGGGGCGGGACGGAGATCGTCCCCGCCGTTTCCACCAGCGGTCCCCTTTCCCGGGACATGCACGCGGCGAAGAGAGGGCGAAGGTCGAGGGCGCCTTCCGTGAGGGACCGCTCGATCTTCGCGATCTCCTCTTCCCCCTGCCTGCCCGCCCGGCGCAACGCGTCGAGGACCCCCATGAGGAACGGCACGGCGCGATCCCGGTCCACCGACAGACTCTCCGGCGAAAGGAGGGGAAGGCCTCCCCGCACCCGTTCCTCCCCGTAACGTTCCGGCAGGGAGAAGGCGATCCCCGTGGCGCCTTCGCTGCCCTCGATGCGGGCGTAGATCTCCAGAAACAGGGAGAGGATTTCCCGGTATTCCGGATGCTCCCGGGCCGTCGCCTGGAGATGTTCGCGTTTCTTTGCCGTCCGGGGCGCCCCGGCTCCCCGGGTCATGTCGGTTTTTCCTGTCCCGTCACTTCCTTGTACCATTTCGGATGATGCTTTTTCGCCCAGATCCTCTGTACGTTCCCGTAGATCATGCTCTCCAGGGTCCCCGGATTGCCTATGGTGGTCAGATACGCATGCACGATCACGAACATGATGAACAGGATGAACATCAGGCCGTGGAGGAGCAGGGAGACCCGGACGATCCCGATCGGAAACGACAGCGGGAACCAGTTGATGAACCCTGTGACGCCCAGGAGGATCGTGGCGACTCCCATGAAAATGCCGTACCCTTTTTGTCCGGCGTTGAACTTGCCGCTGTTGATATGTTCGGGGTTCCGGTCGAGGTATCCCCCCAGGATCCTGAACCAGTGCCGGTCGTCCTCGTCGAAGAAATTCATCTCCTTATAGTGGTTCAGGAAGAGAAGCAAGGAGGCGATCACGAAGGTGACCCCGGCGTACTTGTGGACGAGGATGGCCGACACCCCGCCCCCGAAGAGGTCGAAGTATCCCTGGAAGAGCCGGGAGAACAGACCGATCCCCGACAGCACCAGGGTGAGAAACGATACCGTGACGAACCAGTGCAGAACCCGCTCCTTCGTATTGAATCGCTCCACGTATTTACCCATGGGGGTTTCCTCCCGGTTCCGATTTCTCTTCTTCCAGCTTTCTCGGTCCGAAGGTGACGTAATGGACGAGCACCGCCGCGATGCTCCCCCAGAACCCGAGCATTCCGAGCGGCTTGATCACGTCCTTCCACAGGAAGATCGACGTGGGGATGGCCGGGTCGGCAGGCAGTCCGTAGGCTTCCGGCTTGTCGTCCAGCAGGTAGAGCACACCGAGCCCCGAGAGGTCCTCCTCGCCGTAAACCGGTTTCTTGGAAGCTTTCGCCTTTGCGATGAGACCTGCCCGGGGTCCGTACTGCAGGGTCTGGGTCGGGCACGCCTTCGCGCAGGCGGGCGCCATCCCCACCCCGATCCGGTCGAAGCAGAGATGGCACTTGGTTACCTTCTCGTCGGCCCCGTAGCGAGGGACGTTGAAGGCGCAGGCGGAGACGCAGTACTTGCAGGAGATGCACTTCTCCTTGTCGAAGCCGACGAACCCCTCCTTCGTCCTGTAGA
>JAJZRM010000366.1 GCA_021802685.1 Deltaproteobacteria bacterium
AACGGCATCGGGTTGACGCTGTACGGGGGGACGATCCTGCCGGGGCGGTACAAGGGCGAGGACCTCACGATCGTCAGCGCGTTCGAGGCGATCGGGTCGCACGCGGCGGGAAGGATGACCGACGAGGATCTGCACCAGGTGGAGTGCCACTCCTGCCCCGGAGCGGGCTCGTGCGGCGGGATGTACACGGCCAACACGATGGCGTCGGTGGTCGAGGCGATGGGATTCAGCGTTCCCGGGTCCGCCTCCCACGCGGCGGTGGATCGGCGAAACCGGATTTCGAGGGAAAAGCGGAAGGACTGCGCCGATTCCGCCGGAGCGTTGCTCCTGCTCCTTCGGCGCGGGATACGGGCGCGCGACATCGCGACCCGCGAGGCGTTCGAAAACGGAATCGCCGTCATGATGGCTCTCGGCGGCTCGACGAACGGGGTCCTCCACATCCTCGCGCTGGCCCACGAGGCCCGGGTTCCCCTGGAGCTGGAGGATTTCCAGGAGATCGGCCGCAAGGTTCCGCTGCTCGGCAACTTCAAGCCTTACGGGAAATACGTCATGGCGGACCTGGACCGGATCGGCGGGATCCCCATGGTGATGAAAACGCTGCTCGACGCCGGCCTTCTCCACGGGGATTGCCTGACCGTCACGGGGAGAACGTTGGCGGAGAACCTGGCGGACGCGCCGTCCCTTCCCGGCCGGCAGGACATCGTGGCATCCGCGGTCCGGCCGTTCGCGCCTCCCGGGCGGCACATCTCGGTCCTTCGCGGGAACCTCGCACCGGAGGGGGCGGTCCTGAAACTGAGCGGGAAGGATCTTACCCGCCATACCGGGCCGGCGCGGGTCTTCGATCGGGAGGAGGATGCGCTGGATGCGATCCTGGGTGGAAATATCCGGAAGGGGGACGTGATCGTGATCCGGTACGAGGGTCCCAAGGGCGGACCGGGGATGCGGGAGATGCTTTCCCCCTCGGCAGCGCTGATGGGCGCGGGGCTGGGAAAGGACGTCGCGCTCGTCACCGACGGGAGGTTTTCGGGCGGAACGCACGGGATCATGGTCGGGCACATCGCCCCCGAGGCGCAGTCCGGGGGGGCGATCGCCGTCGTTTGCGAAGGCGACCCGATCACCATCCACCCGGGGGAACGGTCGATTTCCCTGGAAGTGAGCGAGGCGGAGATCGGGGAACGCCTTTCGCGGTGGAGCGCCCCGGAGCCGAAATATCCGCGCGGCGTCCTGGGGAAATACGCCAGCCTCGTCGGCAGCGCGTCGGCGGGCGCGGTGACCAGCTAGCGTACCGTTCCAGAGCCCGGCGGGTCGCCCCCATGGCGCGAAACGCCGCGCTCCTACCGCTCCCGGGATCCGATGGCCGCCCGGATCGCCTCGATCGTCGGGATCGCGGCCCGCCCCCCAAATCCACGGCAGGAAAGTCCGGCCGCGGCGTTGGCGAAAGCGAGGATCTCCCGGAAGGGAAGCCCTCCGAGGAGGGCGTGCAGGAAGCCGGCGTGGAATATGTCCCCCGCGCCCGTGGTGTCCACCGCCTCGACGCGGATGGAAGGGGAGAAGATCTCCTCCCGGCCGTCGCATCCGAACGCCCCCAAGTGGCCAAGCGTCACCGTGGACGTCCCGGGTCCATACCGGCGCAGGATCTCCCGTGCGCCGTCTTCCGCCGAGGTCCCGGGAAACAGCACCCCGGGGAAATGTCCCGCGGACACGATGTGATCGCTATGGGACAGCAGTTCCTCCGTTCCCTCCTGCACCTTTTCCGCGTCGAGAACGACGGGGACGCCCGCGGCCCGGGCGGTCCTCGCCGCGACGATCGCGGGGGGAACGTCGTGACCGTCGAGAAGGAGCGCCCGCGCCCGCCGGATATCGTCGAGCGGCAGGCCTTCCGGGGACACCCGGATCCGGGGATCCCGGTCCCACAGGATGGTCCGCTCGCCCGTCCCCTCCTCCACGAGAATCACCGCGAACTGGGACGAGGCGCCGGGAACCGTGCGGGCGTGGGCGAGGTCGATCCCTTCCCGTGAAAGGAGCAGGGACGAAAGGCGTCCGTGCTCGTCGTCTCCCACGTTCCCGACGTATTTGCACCGAAGCCCCCAACGGGACAGCGCCACGAGGGCGGTCGCTACCTGGCCGCCGCCTTCCCGGGAGAAGGCGGACATCCGCAGCTTCTCGCCCGGCACCGGGAACCTCGGCAGTCCCACGAGGTAATCGACCGCGTTGAGGCCGATCCCGACCACGTCGAACATCGCCCGCCTCCGTCGCGAGGGTCCGCCCTATTTCGAGACGTCCACCAACAGACCCCTCCGCTCCAAGCTCGCCTTCCGGATTTTTTCGGGATCGGTCCGGCCCGTCAGGCCTTTCTCCTCCAGCACCTTCAGCGCAGTACCGTACAGATCCCGCCCGTCCCCGTAATCGTGAACTTCCAGGTAGACACGATCTCCCGCGGCGGCGGCCTTCACGGGCTGGTTGACGATGGCGACCGGCGTCCCGTTCCCGACCATTTCGAACAGCCGGGGGATATCCTCCGGATACAACCGGATGCAGCCTTGACTGCTGCGCATGCCGATTCCCCAAGGTCGATTCGTGCCATGAATCAGCAAGGCCCGGCTCGAAAGGCGGAGCGCGTGGCTTCCCAACGGATTGTCGGGGCCGGGAGGCACGACGGCCGGGAGATCGGGCCGTTCCTTCCGGATCGACACCGGAACATGCCATGCGGGGTTCCTGATTTTTTCGATGACGGTAAACGTCCCGACCGGGGTTTCCTTCCCCAGGTCCCCGATTCCGATCGGGAAGGTCGAGACGGTCCGGGAACCGTCGCGCGGGAAAAAGAAAAGCCGCATTTCCGCAATGTTGACGACGATTCCTTTCCGGATCGGCGCGTCCGGGAGAATCCATCCGGTGGGGAGGACAATCCGCCGTCCCCCATCCGGGACGAAAGGATCGACACCGGGATTTGCGGCGGTGATCGCCCCGAAGCCTATGCCGAATCTCCGGGCGATCTCCGGAAGCGATTCACCGGCCCGGACCAAGCGGGTCGCCTGCCTGCCGATGACGTTTCCCTCCCGTTGATACCTGGCCGCGAAGGAAGAAACCGGTGCCGGGGATGAAATCAGGACCGCGAGCGTCGCCGCGATCATTGCGCGCTTCGCCATGGTCCGGCCGGCGCCGGTTAAAATCCGCTTCCGTATCATGACTTGAACAAGGAGGGGTCGTGGTCTCCTCGACCCCTCCTCTACCTTCACCGCGCTCCTATTTCTTCTGTTGCATATGGAACATTTTCTCGGTTTTCGCGGCGGCCTTTTCCGCTGCCAT
>JAJZRM010000367.1 GCA_021802685.1 Deltaproteobacteria bacterium
GCCGCCCCGGCGGGCGGGCCGCCGAACGCCGGCATCATCAGGGCGACCGCCAGGGCGCCGATCATCTTCCGAATCCGAACCGTTTTCATGTCGTCCTCCGTTCCTTGCGGGATGATTTGCAAAGTTTCCTGCCCGCTATACCCGGCTCCCGCCGTTTTTATTCCCGCCTTTGCGGCCCATACTTTTCCGGGGGGAATAATTCCGGGGTTCGTGTGGTATAGAGGGTATGGGATGGAAACGAACCTCGGCGGGGAACGGGACGAGCGGCTTGCCGAAATGGCGGCGGGGGGCGACCGTGCGGCGTTCGAGGCGCTGATGACGCGCCATCGGCAGGCGGTGTACCGCCTCTGCTGGGCGGCGACGGGAAATTCCTTCGACGCGGACGACGCCGCCCAGGAAACGTTCGTGCGCCTTTTCCGCTCCCTCCCTTCCTACGACGCGACGAGGCCGTTCGGCCCCTGGCTCCGGAAGATCGCGTGGAATACGAGCCTGTCCGTTTCCCGCGACGCGAAGGCCGGGGTGCCCCGGGTTCCGGAAGGCGAAGCGCCGGAACCGGTCGATCCGCTCCCGGGTCCGGAGGCGGCGGCGGAATGGAAAGAGGAAACGGAACATGTCGGGGCGGCGATGGCGGGGCTCCCCGCCGAATTGCGGACCGTGCTGGTGCTTCGCGCGGTCGAGGGGCTCTCCTACGCGGAAATCGCGGAGTCCACGGGCGTCCCGGCGGGGACGGTGATGTCCCGCCTCTCCCGCGCCCGGGAGCGGATGGCCGACTTGCTGGGGAAAGGGGGCAAGGGAGGTTCGTGATGGATTGCCGGGAAGCGCGGATATTGCTGGCCGCATACCACGACGGGGAACTCGTTCCCGGGGATCGCACCCGGGTGGAAGGGCATCTGCTCGGCTGCGGGGAGTGCGCCGCGCTTCTCGCGCGCCTGGCCGGGGTCGACGCGAACGTCGATGTCCCGGACCCGGGGCCGGAGTACTGGGAGCGGTTCAATCGCCGGGTGATGGACCGCGTGCGAAACGAAGACGCCGCGCCGGCGAAGGTCGTGCGGCCGAAACGGGGGTGGGGGAGACGGCAGCTCCCGTATTTCCTCCCCGCCGTCGCCGCCGCCGCCCTCTTCCTGGTGGTCGTCCGGCAGACCGGGCTGGACCCGTTCTCCACGGCCGTCCCGCCATCGCCACCCGCCCGGCAGGAGGCGCCCGCGGTTCCGCCCACCTCGGCTCCGCCGGCCACCCCGTCCGCTGTCCCGCCGGCCGTCCCGCCGGCGGCACGGGCCCCCGAGGTCGGTCGCAACGCCGCACTCCCGGCCGCGCCGCCGCCATCCGTGACTCGGGAGCGGCCGGCCTCGGAATCCACCGCGGAACCGTTCCGGAAGCGGGGAGCCCCCGAGCGGGAAGCCCCCTCGGCTGGGTTCGGCCCGGTTCCCGAGGCGGCGCCCGCCTCACCCGCCGAACCGATGCGTACGCTTCCGTCCCCTCCCGCCCGGGACGAGAGCGTACGGCGGGAATGGGCGGCGGATAAGGAAATGACGCCGGGCAAGACGGAAGAAGGCAAGGCGAAGCCGATGATGTCCGCATCGTCGATAGCCGCCCCGTCGCCGTGCGACGCGGCCCGTTCGCTGGCCGGCCGGGAGCGCCTCGAGGAGGCCGAAGCCGCCCAACGGTCCTGCCTCGCGCAGCGGAACGCCCCGGCGTTGCAGGAGAGCGGCCTGGTTTTCCTCGCCGAGCTGCTCGACCGGCAGGCGCGCTTCGCCGAGGCGGATGCGGTGATACGGGAAACGCAACGGCAGTTCCCCGGGAGCCGCCCGCTCGACGCTTATCTCGCGCAGCGCTCCCAGGTGCAGAACCGGGCGCTTCCGGCGGTCCGGTAGGAGAGGAGAACATGATGCCGATGGAAGGCAAGCCCGTCTCGGCGTCCCGCCTGGTACTGGCCCAGATCATGACGCACCTGGACGCCAACCCGGCCGGGAACGTGCACGGCGGGAACATAATGAAGCTGGCCGACACGGCATCCGCCGTGGTGGCGATCCGCCACTCCGGGCGCAACTGCGTCACCGCGGCGGTGGACCGGTTCGAGTTCCACGCCCCCGTTTTCGTGGGAAACCTCGTGACCCTTTACGCCTCCCTGAACTACGTCGGGCGCACCTCCATGGAAGTGGGGGTTCGCGTCGAGGCCGAAGAGCTGCGCACGGGCAGGAAAACCCACACGAACACTTCCTATTTTCTCATGGTGGCCCTGGATGAAAACGGGCGGCCCGTCGAGGTTCCTCCGTTGATCCTCGAGACGGAGGAGGACCGCCGGAGGAACGGGAAAGCACGGCAACGGGTGCAGGCGCGCAAGCGGCGGTAACGCCTGCCGCGGCGCTCGAATGCCAAGATATTTGCGAGACGGTGCACTAGGGGAACCGGGCGGTCACCCCCCGTTATCAAGGCGGTTGTACCGATCCGGAGTAGAACGGTTTGCACTCCGACGCACTCAACAGGTCCCTGGTCTCCTTGAACAGGCCCAGGATCGGCCGGACCGCCGACTCCAGCGTGGTCACCTTGTCGATTTGCGGTTTGCGAAACGGGCCGTCGATCGTCTGCCGCAGCTTCGCGCATCCATTGGCATCCAACGCGGCCACGGTGATACCCGCGAACCGCTCTCTCACCAGGTCCAGTTTGCCTTTCAAGGCGATCCGGGTCTTGCGCGTCGCGAACGCCACGTCTTTCGCTTCCGCGACCCCGTTGCGCACCGTCCAATCGGAAACCAGTCTCGTCAGCCGGGTTTCCCCCTTTTGGGCGGTGGCCTCGTAGAGCCCCCCGAAGTCGTACGCTTTCGTGGCGGCCGTTCCCAGCGGGCCGGCGAGCACGAAAGCGCCCACGTCCGCCAGGTTCAAATTCCGCGCCGCCGAAGCCTTCGACAGCACGGCATCGATATCCACGCCCTCTGCAATCAGCTCTTCCCCCCGCAGGGAAACCTGGCCGCTCAAGGTCCGTTTCATTTCGTTCGCCCCCTTTCCCCGGAACGACAGCCTCTCGGAAAGGGTCAGCGGCCCGCGCAGGTACCTTGGTTTCCCGGCGGCCGCGAGCGACTCCTCCGCGCGGAAATTCGACAACGTGTAGTTCGCCGTGACATCGGTGATCCCTCCGGACAGATCGGCGCGGATCTCCCCCTGCCCCTTCCCGCCGAAGAGCTCCATGTTGAAGGGTTTGACATCATAGACCCCGTCGGCCGCCACTACGCGCGCCTCGATGTCCGACACCGCCAACCCCCCGCTCCGGAGCTTCTTGATCTTGAGCGTTCCCGAGAAGCGGATCGCTTT
>JAJZRM010000368.1 GCA_021802685.1 Deltaproteobacteria bacterium
CCCTGTTTGTCCCCTGCATCGCCCAGTTCGCGATGACCGTCAAGGAGCGGGGGTGGAAGACGGCCCTTGCCATGGCCGCCTTCATCTTCCCCTTCGCCTTCCTGGTGGGATACGCGGTGAACAAGATGCTCCTGCTGCTTGGAGTCGTTTTGTGAAATGCAGCCTGTGCGGGATGGTCTATGCGGAGAAGGATGCGGAGCAGTCGTGCCGGGGATGCCCGCTGGCCGGATCGTGCGCGATGCTGCGGTGTCCCAACTGCGGGTACGAAACGCCCAAAGAGTCCGGATTGGAAAAAGCGATCAGGAAAGTAAAGGAGAGAAAACGTGAACGATAATCCGATGGTCGAGGAGGTGCTGGAGACTCTCTGGACGGCGGTCGAGGAGGAGGGAATGGATCTTGTGTCCTTGGAGCGGCTGGGACTTGCGCCGGACCACCCTCTCCTTACGGAGATGGTTGCCTTGGGACTCCTCCGGCACGAGGACACATCTGTCCGGCCTACCCTGGAAGGACGCCGGGAGTCGAGAGAGGCCGTGCGGAGGCACCGGCTGGCGGAGCGGCTCGTCAGCGATGTACTGAATATCGGCGAGAGTCGGATGGAGGACGCGGCGTGCGCCTTTGAGCATCTTGTCCGGAGGGATGTGGAGGAGAGCGTCTGCACCCTCCTGGGACACCCCCGCTCCTGCCCCCACGGGAAGACGATCCCGCCGGGAAAGTGCTGCGAGGAAGGCCGCACCCAGGCACGAAGCGCCGTGCTTCCCCTTTCGGCCATGAAGGACGGGGAGGAGGGTACGGTGGCGTACCTGCACGAGGGGGACGGAGGGGGCATCCTTTCGAAGCTGATGGCCCTCGGGGTGCTGCCCGGCTGCAGGGTGCGGCTGCTCCAGCGGTTCCCTTCCTTCCTCTTCCGGATCGGACTGTCACAGATGGCGGTGGACAGAACGATCGCAGAGGCCATCTACGTGCGGAGAGCCGCGTAACAGATTCTCGTCTCGTTCGTCATCATCAGGCAATCGAGGGGTGCGCGTGGAAGAAAGGATCCCGCCGCCGATGGTGGAGGCGGCCCGGAAACGAGACGCGGGTGCGCTTGCGGCCATCTGCGAGAGGTTGTATCCGCGGATCTACCGATACCTCTCCTACAAGGTGAACGATCTCCGGGATGCGGAGGATCTCGCAGGCGAGGTCTTCGTCAGGATGCTGGAGGCGATCCCGGGTCAGACGGGGAGTTTGGAGGCATGGCTCTTTCGGATCGCCGGGAACGTGCTGACGGACCATTACCGAAAGCGCGCCGTCCGATCGGGGGAGGTGGAACTTACTGAGGAGATCCCCGGGGGGAACGACCCCGGGGCCGTTGTGGAACGAAAACTCGACGGGGAACGGCTGAAACAGGGGTTGCGGGAGTTGACTGAAGAGCAGAAGGAAGTGGTCATCCTGAGGTTTATCATGGGGTACGAGCATGGCGAAGTGGCCGAAATCATGGGGCGTTCGGCGGGCGCGGTCCGGGCGCTCCAGTTTCGCGCCCTGTCCGCGTTGAAGGGCGCCCTGGGGGGAAGAATATGAAGAACACCCCAGAGGATCTCCTCGACATCTGCCTGGAAATGGCGCGGCGCGGAGAGGACTGGAGAGCGTTCCTCCTGACGTATCCATCCTATTCGGCAGAAGTGGAGCCGCTGGTGGTGCTTGCTCTCGGGATCGGGAAAGCGAGCGGTCCTCCCCACGCTCCCGCTCCCGGGGCTTCCGCGGCTCTCCTGCGGATGGGAAGGGAATTGGCGAGGCGCGAGGAAAAGCGGGAGGAAGTCGCCCGTCGGAGATGGGGCTGGCTGTGGGGATCGGCCTGGGCGAAGGCGGCATTCGCGGGCATCATCATGCTCGTCCTCGGAGCGAGCTCCGTGGAACTGTCCGCCCGGACCGTTCCGGGGAATTTCCTGTACCCGGTGAAAATCCTAACGGAGAGAGTGCGCTTCGCCCTGACCTCCGATCCGGAGGAACGGGTGGAGCTTAGGCTCACGTTCTCGGAGAGGCGGCTATCCGAAGTCGTCAAGACGCTCAAGGAAGGGAACGGTGCGGACAGGGAGCTCGTATCCGCGATGCTGGAAGAGGCCAAGGCCGCTCTCTCCGAAACGGCGCAAATGCCCGAATCGAAGTCGTCAGCGTACAGAGCGCGGATCGCATCCCTTGAGGGGCTCCAGAAAGACCGGCTCCGCTCCATGGAGAAGTGGGTGTCCCCTGACCGTCGACAGGACGTTGCGGAGGCGGTCCGGATGTGCGACGACGGCTGGGGGCGGATGCGCGAGATGATGTGCGGTCCTGGAACGAGGGAATCAGGGCGAGGTACTGGACGCGGAATGAGGGGAATGAGGATGGGACCGCGTAACGACTGGTGCTGGTGAATGCTCGCGTAACAGATCCGGACCCCAATCGTCTTTGAATACACAACAACTCCACGATTCGTCGGAGACCGGGAGTACAAACCGGGGAATCGGGAAAATGGAGGAGAAGATGAGGAAGTTTATGGTGGTTCTGGTCGCAGTGTCGGGATTTGCGGGCTTGGGTGCGGTGGCGTCCGCACACATGATGGACGGAGGGTATCAGGGCCGGGTGGGGTACGGCCCGGGGTACGGTTGGGACTGCTGCATGGGGCCGGGCTGGATGCACGGGTCAGGCAACTACCATAACGGCTTCGAAGGGAAAGCGTCCGCGACATTGCTGCCCCGGAACGATCTACAGAAACGTGTCGAGGCATACGCCGCGAAGTCGTTCCCTGGGTATCAGGTAGGGGAGGTGGAGAGGGACAGCTACGGACGGCCCTTCTATGGGGCTTTGTTGACCGGGAAGAATAGCCGGTTCGAGATCCAGGTGAATGGGATCAACGGCAGGATAGTCGGCGTCTATCCGATCGAGGAATAACCAGGAGGAGCAACCGGAATGATGATGAGCATGTTCGGATGCGGAGCGAATCTCGGTTCGATGGGCTGGTGGGGAGGGCCCCTGTTCATGTTGATGCACCTCCTGTTCTGGGGAGCGGTCATTTTCGGGATCGTGTGGGCCATCCAGCGGATCTTCCCGGCGGTTGCGACGACGGGGCCTCGTTTGAACGAAGTGGAGGAAATCCTCAAGAAGCGTTATGCCTCCGGGGAGATTACATCCGAGGAGTTTGCCCGGAAGAAGAGGGATCTGGGGATTGGGGCTTCAGGATAGCCGTGATCCTAAGTACCGCTGTACATAAATACGATGACGTATTATAGGCGGCATGTTACCATCCTCTTAAACGATGAGGGGGGTGGATATGCCAAGGAAA
>JAJZRM010000369.1 GCA_021802685.1 Deltaproteobacteria bacterium
TCCGATCATGACTTGAACAAGGAGGGGTCGTGGTCTCCTCGACCCCTCCTCTACCTTCACCGCGCTCCTATTTCTTCTGTTGCATATGGAACATTTTCTCGGTTTTCGCGGCGGCCTTTTCCGCTGCCATGGCCGCTTCCTCGGCCTTCTTCGCCGCTTCCATGGCTTTGCTCGCGTCGCCGCCGGCGCGCGTCGCTTCCGCTTCCGCCTTGGCCGCCATGTCCATGGCCTTGTTCGCCATGGCTTTCGCTTCCGCGATCTGCGCACGATCGGCTTTCGCCATCTCGGCATCCTTCATGGCCTGGTCGAGCTTGCCCTCGACGGCATTCAACCTGGCCTCGATACGACCGAGGCGATCTGAGAGCGGGTCAACCTGCGTCTTGACGAACTCCTTCGTCGCGCAGCCTGACGCGATCAGCAGAGTGACCGACAGGACAACAAGCGCCGCTTTTTTCATAAGGCGACCTCCCCAAGTGTAATGGGTTATTGCCGGAAGAACCTCTGCGACGGTCTTTTCGTTTCCACCACCTCCTTTTACCCTCGGAGGAGGTCACCGGCACCGTCCGGGTTGCTTTCGCGCCTTCCGATTCGTGAGGCAGCCGTTTGTTTCCAGTATAAGCAGTATAAGCGGGAAAAGGGCCAACCGGCATACGGAATCCGGACCCCGCTCGGGCCGAGGCGCCGTCCATCGAAAAAATCGCATGGAACCAAATGCCCCGGGGCGTGTCGATTATTCTAACGAGCGCCTCGAAAAAGGCATGCGGCGGAAGTCCGTGCCGAGAGGCGCAAGGGGAGGCTCGCCGCCGACATCTGAAAGGTCAGGAGGAATGAAGATGGGAGGAGCTCTTGCGATCGCTCGGGAGGAGAAGAGGCACTGCCTTTCGGGGCAGTTCCGGTTCACGGAGTGGGTGGGCTCGGAGGATGCGGACGGCAAGATCCGGGCGGCGCTGGCGCTCGCGGAGCGGGACGGGTTCGAGGTCGTGGACGTCCACGGGAGGAGCGGTGTCGTGTGGGCGAAGCTCCGGCACAGCGCCGTTCCCGGTGAGATGCTTTCCTGGTTCGACTACTTCGAGGGAAAAGGCATCCCCGCGGCGATCGTGAAAAACCGCGTAACGGGAAAGTACGCGGTCATCCGGAACGGCGTGGACAACAACGCGGACAAGGACGAGGACGGCCCCGAGCTGTTGAGGAAGCCCGAGATCGTGGTGGTCCGCAAGTGCAACGGCTTCTCCCTGCGGCTCACGGAGGACTAAGTGCCCCAATTCATAAATACGGTAGCATTCGAGCGCCGCTGCATCCGCCCCGGCTGCGTTGCTCTCCTTGCGGCGTACTCCACAGTACGCCTCAGTCGCGCGCCTTGCCGGATGCGGCGCATCGACGCTCTCGGTGCGTTACCGTAATTATGAACTGAAGCACTTCTTCTATGACTGACCGGCCTGTCAAGGGGAAGATCGGAAGCGGTGTCTGGTGACGACGGTTCATCATACTTCTATGCGCGGGTTGGGTACCGCAGTGCGATGGTCCGGTCGTCGGGGAGCTGCCTCGAGCCTAATGGCGGGGATTCCCCAAGCGGGTACCCCATAGTGCTCACGAGGGTTCTCCCAACAGGAACGTCCGCTTCCTCCTTCCCCCTTGATTCCGCAGATCTCCCCTTTCCGATGGCGATAATCGCCCGTTTATGCCGCCGCGCGGATCTCACGCTCCTTTTGTGTCATCAGCGCCCAGACGAAGCCCGCCAGCTCCCGCGCCATCGCCACCCGGGTCTTTCCCGCGGAGACGCCCCGCCGGGTCAGCGACCAGAACTTGTGGTGCAACCGTTTCAGACAGGCAAGAGCGATCTGCCGCAGCGGCCCGGGCACCTCCTGCCAGCGGCGCAAGACCGCTCTCCCGGGACGGGCCGAGAGATGGGCTCTTTGCACCGCCTCCACCAGGACGTGGCGGATATGGGAGTTGCCGGCCTTCGTGATCTTCCCTCGGCGGATTCGATCGCCCGAGGAATGCTCCGAAGGGATCAGCCCGGTGAACTTCATGAACGACGGGGCCGATCCAAACCGTTCGAACACCATCACCTCCGCGATCAGGCGCATCGCCGCCAAGGGAGAAAATCCCCGAAGAGCGCAAAGCGTCTTGACCCGATCCCGGTATGGCTCCTCCTTCGCCAATTCGCAGATCTGTTCCTCCACCTGCCGGCGCTGGTCCTCCAGCAGGGACAAGACGTCCAGGTAGTGATCGAGCGTCCGCCGGTCCATCAGGGAAAGAGGGAGGGCCCTGACCCACTTCCAGTACGTCGGCGTCCATCGCTTCACCCCGGACGGCACCCGGTGGTCCCGGCTGTGAAGCCAGTGGGAGATGGTCGTCTTGAAGACCCGCACCTGCCGGGCGATGTCCTCCCGGCACCGAATCAAGGCCCGGACCTCTTCTTCCAGAGTGGGGATCCGAACGAACTCCAGTTGCCCCGCACGAAGGGCCAAGGCCAGCTCCTTGGCATCCCGAACGTCCGTCTTGATCCGGTTTCCGGGGCGCCGCGGAATCAGGGTCGGGGCTACTACCCGGCACGAAATTCCGGCCTTCGACAGAATCCGCGCCAACCCGTAACCCGAGGGGCCGGCCTCGTAGCAGGTCTCCACCTGCCACGTCCGGGACAGCGTCTTAAACCGCTTCAAGAGACGGGGGATATCTCCGCCGCCAAACTCCTCTCGCACCACCGGATGGGGGCCTTCCTTGGGTAACCCGACAACGACAATGTTCTCCTTGTGGACGTCCATGCCAGAGAATAACCTGTTCATGACCGGTCCTCCTTTGCGTTGTGGTATGCCATCTCTCCGGACGGCAAAACCCACGTTATCGCAAGCAGGGCCGGTCAGTCATATTGTCTAAGAACCCGTTCGTTGGAGTACCGTCCGTGCCCGGCGGACCGCCCGGCCAGGCCTCATCGGTAACTCAGAAGAATAAGATCCCGACAGCCATCAGGCTGATGAGGGCTCCAACGACGATCGTTTCCCGTGCCTTTCCTGTCATTGTCTTTCCCCAGCCATGTCCGTGCTCCGTCCGCCACTGCCGGATTCTCATGGTCGATACAATGTTGGATGCGGGGATGGCGGTAATTGTCGCCCGGTCCCCGAACGGGGATAGAGGGGCGGCCCCACGGGAAGGATGCCCCCGTGCAAACGACTCGTTCTTCGGGTGTGGAACAGGAGTCTCGTGGGGAGGATGTTGACGCGGGAAACCCCTTGCAGTAGTATGACTTTTCCTCTAGGCAGGGACATT
>JAJZRM010000370.1 GCA_021802685.1 Deltaproteobacteria bacterium
CCGCCCGCTGGCGCATCTCGAGCTCGTACAGTTTCGACCGGAGGATCTTCATCGCCATCGCCTTGTTTTTGTGCTGCGATCTCTCCTGCTGGCAGAGGACGACGATCCCGGACGGGACGTGGGTGAGCCGCACCGCGGACTCGACCTTGTTCACGTGCTGCCCGCCCGCGCCGCCCGACCGCAGGGTGTCGATCTTCAGGTCCGACTCGGAGATGAGGATCTGGACGTCGTCCTCGATCTCCGGCGACACGAACACGGAGGCGAAGGAGGTGTGCCTGCGCTTGTTGGCGTCGAACGGCGAGATCCGGACCAGCCGGTGAACACCGCTCTCCGCCTTCAGGTATCCGTAAGGGTGGTCCCCCGAGAGGACGAAGGTGGCGCTCTTGATCCCCGCCTCGTCTCCCTCCACGCGCTCCACGAGTTCCATTTCGAACCCGTTGCGGTCCGCGAACCGGGCGTACATCCGGAGAAGCATTTCCGCCCAGTCCTGCGACTCCGTCCCGCCCGCGCCGGCATGGATGGTCGCGATGGCGTTGAGTGCGTCGTTCTCCCCCGCGAGCATCCGGTCCAGTTCGACCGTGTCCAACGCGTCGGAGACCGATGCGAGGTGCTGTTCGATCTCCCCGGCCAGCGTCTCGTCTCCCGCCTCGGTGGCGAGGTCGAGGTAGGCCCGCAGGTCCGCGAGGGACGCATCGAGGGACGACCACCGGCCGAGGATCGTCTCGATCCCCTTCCGTTCGCGGAGCAGGCGCTCCGCCGCCTCGGGGGAATCCCAGAATCCTTCCCGCGCGACCTCGGCTTCCAATACCTTGAGACGGGCGGCTTTCGCGTCTACTTCAAAGGTAACCCCGAAGCGCCTGGAAACGCGCCTCAAGCGCCGATGTCTTTTCTTCCAGCAATCCCGAAGCCATAAGGTCCTCGCAGTGGGAAAAATAGCGTGAAAACGGAAATTATAATACAGGAAATCCCAAAGATATCCCCTGTTTTTGCGTACGGCGTCTCCCCGTTCCCGGGGCGGATCTCCGCCACGAAGACGCCCTGCCGGAACAACCCCTCGGACGCGACGACGGCGCCCCGGGAGTCGATGACCGCGCTGATCCCGGAATTCGCCGCCCGGGCCATGGGCCTGCGAAGCTCGACGCACCGCAGCCGCGCCATCGCCAGGTGCTGGTGCGGGGCGACCGTGTCGCCGAACCATGCGTCGTTCGTGACGTTCACGAGCCACGTCGCCCCCTCCCGGACCCCTTCCCGGAGGATTTCCGGGAACACCGCCTCGTAGCACACCGAAGCGGCGACTTTCGTTCCCTCCACCCGGAACAGGGACGGCGCCGTTCCGGCGGAAAAGTCGGAATCGCCCGGGGTCAGCTTCCGGAGGAAGAACAGGACCGATCGCAGGGGGATGTATTCGCCGAACGGGACGAGATGCCGTTTGTCGTACCGTCCGACGACCACCCCCCGCCCGTCCATGTGGAAGACGCTGTTGTAGAACTTCCCCCCTTCGGCCGGATCGTACCAGGGGGCTCCGAAGATCACGGGAACGCCCGTCCTGGCCACGATCGCTTCCAGCCGAAGCGAAAGCGCCGTCTCCCATCCGTAGAAGAAAGGTGCGGCGGTTTCCGGCCAGATCACGACCCGGGCGCCGGCATCGCGGGCCTTCCTTGTCAAGTCCTCGTAGATTTCAAGGGTTTTCTGCTGGTTCCCGGGTTCCCACTTGGCGGCCTGGTCGATCCCCCCCTGCGCGATCCCAACCGTGACGGTTCCGCTTTCCGTACCCGCCCCCAGGTTCGCCGCCGGGCCGAAGAGGCCGTAGAGGAATAGAAACAGGACGGCGGCCGCCCCGGGAACGAGGCGGAGAAGCGCCCCCGGGCGGGATCGATCCGACCAACGTCTTCCCGCAAGGTACAGGGACACGCCGGAGAGGGCCAGGAGAAACGACAAACCGGCGACGCCCGCGAGGTCCGCCGCCTGGCGAAGGACGGCGTTCCCCGCCAGGCCGTACCCGAGGAGCATCCAGGGGAAACCCGTGAAGAGGTACGTCCGGGCAAGTTCCAGCCCCGTCCATGCCAGCGGGAACGCCCACAACCCGCGTTCCCCGAACCGCTCCTCGAGCCGGCGCGCCGCTGCCGCGGCGACCGAAAAGTACGCCCCGAGGTACGCGGACACCAGCAGCGCGGAAAGTCCGCCAAGGACCCACCCGAGCCTCCCTTCGACGGAGACGGTGTGGGCGATCCAGTAGTAGAGCGGCAGGCTCCCGGCCGTGCCGGCGATCCACCCGCGCCACGCGGCGCGGCGGGTGGAGGAAGCGCGCACCGCCAGGTCCAGGAACGGCGCCATGCAGACGAACGGCGCGCCGGGGAGATCGTACCCCGGCATCCCCGCGGCGTAGGCGAGGACGAACAGCGCGCCGGACGAAAACGCCCGCGCGCCCGGCCGGTGCGCCGCGCCGGTCACGTCCGCCCTTCCCTGCGTTCCTCGAGGAGAACGCGTCGGTACAGCGTCCTCTCCTTCCGCCGCATCCGCCGTCCTTCCGCTCCGCCCGCCACGTGTTCGTACCCCGCGAGGTGGAGCATGCCGTGGAGGATGAAGAAGAAGACCCGCGCCTCGGGCGTTTCCTCCCATCCTTCCGTCTGGGCGAGGCAGGTGGGAGCCGAAACGAGGATGTCTCCCGAAACCGTCCCCCCCCGGGGCGGCGGCCCGTCCGAATCGGGGAACGACAGGACGTTCGTGGGGCGGTCCCTCCCGAGGAATTCCCGGTTCCACCGGGCGATGGCGGCGTCCCCAACGACGCGGATCCGCAGGTCGGCCCCCGCCGCGGGAAGGAGCGTCAGCGCCACCCGGGAGAGTTCCTTGAGGCGCTTCCCCGAGATGGGGGATGGGTGCCGCCCCTGCCGGACGCTGATCCGGTATGGACCGCCCTTCCCGCTCAAGATGCCTCGCCCGGCAGCCCCGTGCCGCTTGCCGGGTAGTCCACGCGCCTGTGCGCGATGGCGGAGAGGACCTGGGTGATGGCGCCCCCGACGGTGTGCAGGTCGCGCAAGGTCATTTCGCACTCGTTGAACTGCCCGTCGAGGTAGACCCGGTTGATGATGCCGGTGACGGTTTCGTCGACCTGCCGCGCCGCCGGGTTCCGGAGGCTTCGCACGGCGGCCTCGGCCGCGTCCGCCAGCATGATGATCGCCGCCTCGCGGGTCTTCGGGCGGGGACCCGGGTACCGGAACATCTCCTCCGACGCCTTCCGGTCGAGGATCATGG
>JAJZRM010000011.1 GCA_021802685.1 Deltaproteobacteria bacterium
GATCTAGGAAGGGCCCCCGGCGCAGCCCTTCGCGGCGCACCGCCCGGAAGACCGGGGCGTTCCCCTGCAGCGGCTCCTTCGTTCCCTTGTCCTTCACCAGCTCCAGGGCGGCGACCGTCCCGATGTGGCGGACGTCGCCGACCCCCGGCAGGTCCGCGAAGGCCCGCACCGCTTGCTCCAGCCGCGGCGCGATCCGGCCGACGTTCGAAAGCGCCCCGTTCTCCTCGAACAGGTCGAGGGAAGCCAGCGCCACCGCGCAGCCGATCGGGTTGGCGGTGTAGGTGTGGCCGTGGTAGAAGGTCTTCCCGCCGTCCGGATCGTCCAGGAAGCCCTCGAACACCCGGTCGGTAGTGAGTGTGGCCGCCATCGGGATCGTCCCCGAAGTGAGCCCCTTCGACAGGCAGAGGAAATCGGGGGAGACGCCGGCCTGCTCGCAGGCGAACATCGTCCCCGTGCGGCCGAACCCCGTCGCCACCTCGTCGACGATCAGGTGCGCGCCGTGTTCGCGGGCCAGGCGCGCCGCCTCCGCCAGGAAGGCGGGCGGGTAGACCAGCATTCCGCCCGCGGCCATGAGCAGCGGTTCCAGGATCACCGCGGCGACCCGGCCTTCCCCCTCCTTCAACGCCGCCTCCAGCGCGCGGACACACGCGGTTTCGCAGCCGGGAGGCGACTTTCCCTCGGGGCACCGGTAGCAGTCCGGCGCCGGAACGCGGCGGGCCGGGAACAGGATCGGCCGGAAGGCGCTTCGGAACGCCTCCACCCCGCTCACGCTCATGCACCCGGTGGTGTCTCCGTGGTACCCGCGCTCGAGGCACAGGAACCCGGTCTTTCCGGCCTGCCCCACGTTCTTCCAGTACTGGAGCGACATCTTGAGGGCCACCTCCACCGCCGTGGACCCGTTGTCCGAGAAGAAGACCCGCGGAAGTCCCGGAGGCGCCGCGGCCGCCAGGCGCTCCGCGAGGCGGACCGCGGGCTCGTGGGTGACGCCCGCGAACAGGACGTGGTCCAGCCGCGCCATCTGGCGGACGGCGGCCTCCCGGATCCGCGGATGGCAGTGTCCGTGGACCACGCACCACCAGCTCGAGACGGCGTCGTAGTACCGGTTCCCTTCCGCGTCGAACAGGAACAGCCCCTCCGCGCGATCGATCCTCAGCGGCGGATCGTCCGCAAGGGAGCTCGCCCGGGTGTACGGGTGCCAGCAGTGCTCAAGGTCCTTCCGCAGCCAGCGGTCGCGGTCCATCATGCGGGCCTCCACCGTTCGAGGAACGCCCTCCCCACCGGGGCGAACGCCTCCGCGCCCGCGGCCGGGTCGGCCAGGAACGGCACCTCCCCCAGCACCGGCGCCTTCGAGATCTCCTCCACGACGCGCAGGTTGTCGGTCAACAGATTCTCCGGAGCCCCGCCGCCGTCGCCCGGCGGCCGGTTGAAGACCAGCCCCGCCAGCGGGACCTCCCGCCGGCGGATTTCCTCGACGGTGAGCAGCGCGTGGTTGACGCACCCCAGGCGGTTCCCGACGACGACGAGAGCGGACAGTCCCAGCCGGACGACGAGATCCAGGGTCAGCACCCCTTCCGCCAGCGGCACGAGGATCCCCCCCGATCCTTCCACGAGGACGGCTTCGTGGGCCGCGGCGAGGCGCCGGTACGCCGCCTCGATCACCGGAGCCTCGACGCGCCTGCCCTCCAGCGCTGCGGCCAGGCGGGGGGAGGCGGGGAAGGAGAACCGGTACGGGCAGAGATCCGCGAGCGCCTCTTCCGGCACGGAAGCCGGCAGGCCCATGAGGCGCCGGTGCTCCGCGAGATCCGACGGCTCCCCCCGGGTCCCCGTCTGCACCCATTTCTGCGTGACCGCGCGAATGCCCCGCCCCCGGAGGAAGCCCGCCAGCAGCCCGCAAACCACCGTCTTTCCGACACCGGTGTCGGTGCCCGTGATGAAGATCCCCTTCACCGCGCCGCCCTTTCCGGATCGGCGCCGAGGCACAGGAACACCTGGTATGTCGCCCGGATCCCTCCGTACCGTTCCCTGTACGCCCGTTCGACCCGCGCGAGCCGCCCGGGGCTCCACGGACCGCGCGAGCCGCCCCCTCCGGTCCCCGTGTACCGGATGCTCCGGAACAGCTCCGGAAGGTTCGCGAACTCCTGCCGGTACGACCGCTCCTCGATGTCCCAACGGGAAAAGACGGCCGAAAGGGAAGCCGCGATATCTTCCCCGGCGAGAAATCCGGCCGCGGCGGCGCGATCCGCCACCGGTCCCTCCCGCGTCGCGCGGAGCGCCTCGTCGAGCTCCAAGAACGTGCCGGGACCGAAGAAGGTGAAGGTGAGGAGCCCCCCTGGAGGCAGGATGGACGCCATCCGCCGCACGGTGCGGTCGAACGAGAGAAACCACTGGAAGGTGGCGTTCGACGTGATCAGGTCGTATCGGCCGGCGACGACGTCCTCCGCGTCGCCCACGGCGAAGCGCGCCCGCGGATCGGCGACGCGCTCCCTTGCCAGGCGGACCATCGCCTCGGAAATGTCCACACCTTCGATCGACGCCCCGGGGAAGGCGTCGAGGAGCATCCGCGTGTATAACCCCGTGCCGCAACCGGGCTCGAAGATCCTCACGGGACGGACCGGCGGCAAGGCGCTCAGGGTAAAAGATAGCAGGTCGGCCGCCGACCGCCGCTGGGCGTGGGCGTGGGCCTCGTAGCGGGCGGCGCTCATCGTGAAGCGGCGCTTGACCGCGGGATCAGCCATCGGCCGCGACCGCACGGAACCGTTCATCGAGGAACGCGGCGTGCGGCGCTCCCCGGAGCAGGTGGAACGACGCCCGGCCGCTCTCCGCGGCCACCTCTTCCGCTTCCCCGGCCGGCGCGACCACGTCCTTTTCCCCATGGACGATCGCGACGGGGCATGAAGGGAGGGCGGACAGGGACAGGCTCGCCGTGGAAAGGTAGGAAAGGCCGGATAGCAGCCCCTTTTCGTCCATCTCCCGCAGGTACTCCTCCTGCAACCCGGCACGGAATTCGCGGTACGCCGCCATCCGCGACGGGAAGAAGCATTGCGCGTGGAAATCCGAAAGGCACGCTCTGCGGTCGCGCAACAGCTTCTCCCGGACCGCCTCCACAGCGTCGGCGGGGTATCGGCGCCGTATGCCGACCAGGACGACGCGCCGCACCCGCCGCGGGTGCCGCCTCGCGAACTCCGCCGCGAGGAATCCTCCGAGGGACCATCCGACGACCGTCACGGGGCCGCGCGCCACACCGTCGAGGAACGCCGCGAGGCGGTCCGGAAACCCTTCGGGCCTCAAGGGCCCTGCGACCACCGCGGCGACGCCGGGGAACAGGCCGTCGAAGATTCGGCCGTCCGTCGCCCAACCGGGGAGCAGGACCATTCCGGGGGCGGTCCTTCCGACGGAGGTGAACTCCTCAAGGAGCACCGAGGGCCTCCACGACGCCCCTCACCTGGGAATCCCCGTGCGCGGCGGTCAGGGAGAACCGCAGCCTCGCAGCCCCCTCCGGCACCGTGGGCGGACGGACGGGCAGTGCGAGGTACCCCCGGTCGGCCAGTTGCCCCGAGAGGGCGACCGCGCGGGCGCTGCCGCCCACCACCACCGGAACGATCTGGCTGTCTCCGCCCACGGTCCAGCCGTTCGCGCGCAGCGCTCCCCGGAAGGACGCCGACCGGCGGAGAAGCTCCGCTCCGCGCGTCTCCCCCGCCTGGCAAAGCCGCAGGGCGGCAAGGTCCGCGGCGATCACCGGGGCCGGCAGCGCCGTGGAGTAGATGAAGCTTCGGGCGGAGTTCACGAGGAAATCCACGATCGTGCGGGACGCGGCGAGGTACGCGCCGAAACCGCCCAGCGCCTTGCTGAACGTCCCCATCACCAGTTCGACCTCTCCCGCCAGCCCTTCCGCCTCGACGCACCCCCTCCCCTCCGGCCCGAAGACCCCCGTCGCGTGCGCCTCGTCGACCATGAAGAGGCACCGGTGGCGGCGGCAAGCGTCGAGAAGGGGAACAAGGGGCGCGCGGTCTCCGTCCATGCTGAAGACGCTCTCCGTCATCACGAGCGCCCGCCGGAACGCCCCGCGGTGCTTTTCAAGCAACGCCGACAGGTGCTCCGGGTCGTTGTGCCGGAAGCGCAGCAGCTTGGCGCGCGACAGCAGCGCCCCGTCCAACTGGCTCGCGTGGCTGAGCTGGTCCGCGAAGACGGCGTCGTGGCGGCCGAAGAGCGCCGGAACGATTCCCGTGTTCGCCTGGTAGCCGGAATTGAAGACCAGCGCGGCATCCGTACCCTTGAACGCGGCGACCTCCTCCTCGAGCTCGTGGTGGATCTCCAGGTCCCCGCTCATCAGGCGGGACGCGCCCGTCCCCGTGCCGTACCGTTCGAGAGCCTCCCTCGCCGCGGCGGCCAGCGCCGGGTGGCAGGAGAGTCCGAGGTAGTCGTTCGAGGAAAAATCGACGTACTCGCGGCCTCCCCGGACGGCGACGCCGGGGCGGCGGTCCTCGGAGGGAGACAGGCGCCGCAGCAGGTGCAGCCGCCCGCGTTCCTCGAGGAACTCCTTCCACCCTTCCATCAGGCGCCTCCCCGGGCGGGAGGGAACTTCCCGGAGAAGAGGTACCGCTCGAACATCCGCTGGTAGTCGGTCCACCGGGCCCCCTCCCGGAGCTCCTCGATCGCGTCGTTGAAGGCCGTCACCTTCGCGTCCATGTTCTCCACGAAATGGAGCAGGACCGCCTCGAGGATCTTGGGCCGCTTGGGCGACCCGTACTCGAGCTCGCCGTGGTGGGAGAGGATCATGTGCTTGACCAGCATCGTCTTCTCCGGAGGGAAACCGGGGAGGGAAGCGCAGACGCGGTCCACGTATTCCGCTCCCATGTACAGGTGTCCGAGCAGCCGCCCTTCGTCCGTGTAGTCGAAGGCGCCCTCGTAAGAGAGCTCGTGCACTTTCCCGACGTCATGCAGCAGCGCTCCCGCCGTCAGCAGGTCGGCGTTCACCCCTACGTAGTGGGAGGAGAGGAAGCGGCAGATCCCGGCGACCGACACGGTGTGCTCCAGCAGCCCGCCGATGTAGTCGTGGTGCATCGTCTTGCCTCCCGGCGCCTGCCGGAACCGCCGCGCCACGTCCGCCTCGGGAGGATCGGGGAACACGGCCGAAAGCAGCCGCGCAAGGTCCGCGTCCCGGACCTCCGAGAGGAATCCCTGCAAGGTCCTCCAGAGGGGATCGATCCCCTTCCGCGTGACCGGAAGATACTCCGTCAGGTCCTTCGCGCCCCCCGCCTCCAGCCGCACGTCGTGGACCTTCAGCTGGACGCGCCCCTGGTACGCGATCGCGCTGCCGCTCGCCTCGACCACGTCGTCCCGTTCGAACCGCTTGCCGATCTCCTCCGCCCGGTCCCAGACCCGTCCCTCCATCTGGCCCGTCCGGTCCCGCAGCTGCAGGCTCAGGTACGGCTTCCCGGCGTTGCTGGTCAACAACGCCTTGCCCGCCACGAGGAACAGGTCCCGTACCTGCTCGCCTTCCTTGATATCCTTCACGAAACGGTTTTTCGGCATGCTTCCCCTCTGTCTTCTTTTTCTACGCGGAATGGATTTCGAGGATGCGCAGGGCGGCCCGGATCCCGTCCACGGCGGAGGAGACGATGCCCCCGGCATGCCCCGCCCCCTCCCCCACAGGATACAACCCTTTGACGGTGGCCGATTCATAATTCACCCGTTCGATGCGCACCGGGGAAGAGGTCCTGGACTCCACGGCGTAGAGCGTCGCCTCCCCCGTGAGGAAGCCGTGCATCGTCCGCCCGAATCGCAACAGCCCGAAGCGAAGGTCGTCCTCCACCGCCTCGGGGAGGATTCCCGCCAGCGTGTCCCTCAACGTGCCGGGCGCGAGCGCGCGCCCGGGCGCCGGAGGCAGATCCTTCCCGTGGAGGAAGGAGAGCAGGTTCGCCGCGGGGAGGGCGTACCCTCCCCCGCCGCGCCGGAACGCCCGCCGCTCGATCTCCTCCTGGAAAGCGATTCCCGCGAGCGGTCCCTCCGAGGGATCCCCCTCGGCCCCGAAATCCGCCGGGCTCACCGCCGCCACGACGCCGCTGTTGGCGAAACCCGAATCCCGCGCCCGCCGGCTCATCCCGTTCACGGCCGCCTGCCCTTCCCCCGACGCGGCGTTCATCACTTCCCCGCCGGGACACATGCAGAAGGAGTAGACGCCGCGACCGAAGGGGGCGTGCGCCGAAAGGCGGTAGTCGGCCGGCGGGAGTCCCTTCCCCGCCGCCCGGCCGTACTGGATCCGGTCGATCAACCCCTGCGGGTGCTCCACCCGGAATCCCACCGCGAACGCCTTCGGGGTCATGAGGACGCCCTGCTCGTGGAGCCTCCGGACCGTGTCCCGCGCGGAGTGCCCGACGGCCAGCACCACGAAGGGGGAGGGAATCTCTTCCCCGCCGGCCAGCCGCACCCCCCGGACCGCCCCGCCCTCCTGGAGCAGTTCCTCGACGCGGGCGCCGAAACGAATCGTTGCGCCGAGGGAAAGCAGCTCCTCCCGCATCCGGCGGCAGAACCCCCGGAGCCGGTCGGTCCCGACGTGGGGCTTCGCGTCGGCGGCCAGGCCGGGGATCCCCGCGAAATCCTCGAATGCGGACACGACGTGCTCCACGAGCGGGTCCCCGATCCGCGTGGTGAGCTTCCCGTCGGAAAAGGTCCCGGCGCCTCCCTCACCGAACTGGACGTTGCTCTCCGGATCGAGGATCCCTTCCCTCCAGAAGCGATCCACGTCGACGGCGCGCTCCTCCACCGGCCGGCCGCGCTCCAACACCACGGGAGGCGCTCCGAACCGGGCGAGCGTCAGGGCGGCGAACAGCCCCGACGGACCCATCCCCACGACCACGGGAGGGACGGCCGGGGCTTTCCGAACCGGGGCCGCCGGGAACGGGTCCGGGGGCGGCTCGTGCCGCCGGGCGTTGGGGACCCGCGCGCAAACCGACTCCTCGGCCGCCGCCGACCGCAGGACGCACTCGACCGTGTACACCCTCCGGATATCGCCTTTCCGGCGGGCGTCGAACCCCCGCCGCACGACGGAAAACCGGACCACCTCGCCGGCCGGAACGCCTATAATCGTCTTTATGCGATCGATCAGCGCATTTTCCGGCAGCGCCGGCGGAACGCGGATATCGGAGATGCGGATCGTCAAGCGGTTCACCCCTTTCCTGCTCGTCGCGGCGCTGGCGCTTTCCGCGTCCTCCTGCCGGCCGCTGATCCGGGAGGTCTTCCGGAACCCGAAAGTGAAGCTGGTCGACGTCGTGGTTTCCGGGAACCCCTTCCTGGCCCCGAGGGCGCCGCTGGACGCGGTCCTCCACCTCTCGGTCGACAACCCCAACGGATACCCGCTGACCGTGGTCCAGGTCGCCTACACGGCCACCCTGGGAACGCGGCGCGTGGCGAGCGGGGAGCGGGACGAGGAGATCCGCATCGAGCCGGCCGGAGTGACGGTCGTGAAGATTCCCGTGCAACTGGTTCCCCAAGCCTTCGAGGCGGCGCTGCGCGAGGTGCTGGAGGCGCGGGCGGCCTCCTACGAGTTCAACGGATCCGTAGAGGTGATCGCACCGATCGTCGGAGCCGTCCGGATCCCTTTCTCCAAGCACGGAACGATCGACCCGGCGACCCTTCTGCGGAAGAAGGGGATCGGCTTCAATTGACGGGGCACGGCGGCTCCCGCCCCTCGAGGACCGCGACGAGGTTTTCCGCGGCCAACCGGCCCATCGCCTCCCGGGCGTCCCTCGTGGCGCTGCCGATGTGCGGGGACAGCGCCGTCGACTTCGCCGCCAGCAGCGCCGGATGGACCCGCGGCTCCTTCTCGTAGACGTCGATTCCCGCGCCGAAGATCCTCCCCTCCGCCAAAGCCTCCGCGAGCGCCTCTTCCGCCACCACTTCGCCGCGGGAGATGTTCACGAGGACCGCCGTCCGGCGCATCCGCGCCAGGCGTTCCCGGGAGATCAGCCCCCGCGTCTCCGGATTCAACGGCACGCACAGCACGACGAAGTCGCTCTCCGCGAGGAGGGCGTCTAGATCGCGGAACGCCGCCCCCAGCTCCGCCTCCGTCGCCGGGGGAAGCCGGCGCCTGCCGTTGTAGAGCACCCGCATCGAGAATCCCCTGGACCGGCGGGCCACGGCCGCGCCGATCTTCCCCATCCCCACGATTCCCAGCGTCTTTCCGGCGACGGGAACGCCGAGAAACCCCCACGGGTCCCACCCGGTCCACCGTCCTTCCCGGATGTGCCGCTCGGCCTCCGGAAGCTTCCGCGCCGCGGCGAGCAGAAGGGCGAACCCAAGGTCCGCCGTCGCGTCCGTCAGGACGTCGGGGGTGTTGCACACGCGGATCCCCCGCCGGGTCGCCTCCGCCACGTCGATGTTGTTCACCCCCACGGCGAAGATCGATATCACCTCGAGGGCGGAACCGGCCGCGTTCATCAGATCGCCGTCGACCCGGTCCGGCAAGGTGCAAAGGATACCCGAGGCGCCCCGCGCGCGGCGGAGGAGCTCCTCCCGCGCCATCGTCCCATCCGGCGGCGGGTCCCCCGCCCGGAACCGCGAAGCCAGCGCATCGAACGGAACCCCCGGCAGCCGCCGGGTCACCACGATCGCACGCGCTTCCATGCACCCCCCTCCGTAAACGAAAGATATTTATTATATACTCCCCCGATTTGACAGGGGTTAAGGGTAAGGTATAATCACGTTTTCCCGGTGGCATCATTCCAAGAAACGCATCCCCAAGGAGGTGTGCGCCATGGCCGTGAAGGTAGGCATCAACGGGTTCGGGCGGATCGGACGGAACTTCTTCAGGGCCGCCTACAAGGATCCCTCCCTGGAGATCGTCGCCGTCAACGACATCACCGATGCCAAAACGCTGGCCCACCTCCTGCAGTACGACTCCATCCACGGCCGGTTCGAGGAGCCCGTCTCCGCGAAGGATAACGCCATCGTGGTCGCCGGGAAAGAGATCCGGGTCCTGGCGTGCAAGGACCCCTCCGAGCTGCCTTGGGGAAAACTGGGCGTCGAGGTCGTCATCGAATCCACCGGGAAGTTCACCGACCGCGAAGGGTGCGAGAAGCACCTCAAGGCGGGCGCCCGGCGCGTCATCATCTCCGCTCCTGCGAAAGGGGAAGACGCCACGTTCGTCATGGGCGTCAACGAAAAGACGTTCGACCCGGAAAAGCACCGAATCATCTCCAACGCCTCCTGCACCACGAACTGCCTCGCCCCGGTGGCCAAGGTGCTGCTGGACAACTTCGGCATCGAGCGGGGGCTGATGACCACGATCCACGCCTACACGAACGACCAGAAGATCCTCGACCTTCCCCACAAGGATCTCCGCAGGGCGCGCGCCGCCGGCATGTCGATGATCCCGACGACCACCGGAGCCGCCAAGGCCGTCGCCCTGGTCATTCCCGAGTTGAAGGGGAAACTCGACGGGATGGCGATCCGCGTCCCGACCCCGAACGTGTCGGTCGTCGACCTGACCGCCGAGCTGTCGAAGGCCGCCACGGCCGAGGAGATCAACGCCGCGATGAAGAAGGCCGCGGAAGGGCCGCTGAAGGGGATCCTCCAATACGTGGTCGAACCGCTGGTCTCCGTCGACTTCAACCACGACCCGTGCTCCTCCGCCTTCGACGCGCTCTCCACGAAGGTCATCGCGGGCAAGATGGCGAAGGTGCTCGCCTGGTACGACAACGAGTGGGGGTACTCCTGCCGCCTGGTCGACCTGGCGAAGCACGTTTCCCGGGCAAGGTAGCGCTAAGTGCTCCAATTCATAAATACGGTGGCATTCGAGCGCCGGCCGCTCCCGGCCATCCATGGCCTCCGCGGCACTCGGCCATCCATGGCCATCGCTGCCGACCCCGGCGGAGTTGTGCCCCTCTCGCCGAGCAAGGCGGATCGTATCGGCTTCCGGGGGTACCCCAGGAAACGTTCTTTGTTCGAGAGAGGGGCTCTCCTTGCGCCGTACCTCACAGTACGCCTCAGTCGCGCGCCTTGCCGGATGCGGCGCATCGACGCTCTCGGTGCGTCACCGTATTTATGAACTGGAGCACCAAAATGCGCGTTCCGGTCATCGCGGGAAACTGGAAGATGTACAAGACCGCCGGGGAAGCCGCGGCCTTCGCGAAGGCGTTCCTGCCGCTGGTGGCGGGCGTCCGGGAGGTCGAGATCGTCCTCGCGCCGCCGTTCCCGTCGATCGCCGCGGTCGCCGACCTCGTCCGGCGGAGCGGCGTCTTCGTCGCTTCCCAGAACGTCCACTTCGCGGACGAGGGAGCGTACACCGGGGAAGTCTCTCCCCGCATGGTGAAGGACGCGGGAGCGTCGCACTGCATCATCGGGCACTCCGAGCGCCGGCAGTATTTCGCGGAAACCGACGATTCGGCGAACCGGAAGGTCCGGGCGGCCCTCGCCGCGGGGCTCACCCCCATCTTTTGCCTGGGGGAAACCTTGGCGGAACGGAAGGCCGGGAAGACTTTCGACGTGGTCGAGCGGCAGATTCGCGGCGGTCTGAAGGATATCCCCGGCCCGGACGGCCCGAAGGTCGTCGTCGCCTACGAACCGGTATGGGCCATCGGAACCGGCGTGACGGCGACGCCGGAACAGGCGCAGGAGGTCCACGCCTTCCTGCGCGGCCTCCTGAAGGAGCGGTTCGGAAGCGCGGCGGCGGCCGTGCGGATCCTCTACGGGGGTTCCGTCAAGCCGGACAACATCGCCACGCTGATGGCGAAAGAGGATATCGACGGCGCCCTCGTCGGCGGCGCCAGCCTTGCCGCCGACTCGTTCGCCCGGATCGTGAAGTTCAAATAACCGTCAAGAAAGCGAAAAGAAAAATGTACACGCTACTCGTCATCGTGCACGTGATCGTCTCGATCGCCATGATCCTCGTCATCCTCCTGCAGACCGGGAAAGGATCCGATATCGGCGCGGTCTTCGGCGGAGGGTCCTCCCAGACCCTGTTCGGTTCCACCGGGCCCACCAGTTTCCTCAGCAAGCTGACGGCGGGGGCGGCGATCCTCTTCATGATCACGTCCCTTTTCCTGGCCTACTTCTCCGGCAGCGGGTCTCCCGGAAGCATCATGAGGGGCGGAAGCCCCGTCACGACGTCGCCCGGTCCGGCGCCCGCGCCCGCGCCCGCCGCGCCTCCGGCGGGAACCCCCGCCGCGCCTTCGGCGAAGTAGTAGAGCGAAAAGCGCCCTGCCGGGCGCGCCACCAACAAAAAACCCCGGTGGTTTCCCACCGGGGCTCTCGTTTTTAAGGGGGTTTTCGTCCCCTAGGGTTTACCGCCCGTTACGGCTTGGTCACGTTGGCGGCCTGCGGGCCCTTGGGGCCTTCCGTGATCTCGAACTCGACGCGCTCGCCCTCCTTCAGGGAGCGGAAGCCGTCCATCTTGATCGCGCTGAAATGCACGAACACATCCGGCCCGCCTTCCTGTGCGATGAAACCGTACCCCTTCGCGTCGTTGAACCACTTCACCGTTCCTTGTGCCACTTCTTCGTACCTCCTGACTGGATTCCGCTGACAAACCCGGGCTGAGAGCCAAAAATTTGCAGCATCAATGAACGTACCAACCGGGTACTCCGATGTCAAGGGTAATAATCGGTAATAATCGGCTTGCAGCCTACCGTTTCCGTATCTCTTCCTGGGCCTTTCCGCACCAGCTGCAGCAGGGCGCCTCGCGGTCGATCCAATGCAGACAAAGGGGGCACTGCCTCTCCGGCGGAGGGGCGTTCCCTTTTTCCTCGATCACCTCGTCCCATGCCTCCTCGTCGTACTTCCAGTCGTCCCGCCGCATGCGCTCTCCCGTCGCGTTTCTGCTGTACCCTTTCCTTATCGGAAAGAGGGCGGGGGAAATTCGGTGGATTAATAAACGGCCCGACGGAACCGGTGACGAAATGGCCGGTTCCGGGTATCGTGTCGGGAATGCGCTCACGTCTTTCTTCCTATCGCTTGCCGCTGCTCTCGGGTTTCTTCCTGGGAACCTCCTTCATTCCGTTCCCGCCCTGGGCGCTGTTGTTCTGTTTCGTCCCCCTGTGGCTGTTCTGGATCCGGGAGGAGTCGGTCCGGAAGATCCTCTGGAGCGGCTGGCTGGCCCAGTTCCTCTTCTGCCTGATCAGCTTCCATTGGCTGGCCCAAACGGTGCATGAATTCGGCCGCCTGTCCTGGCCGGCCTCGGCAGCAACCCTGCTCCTGTTCTGCGCGTTCGGCCACCTGTATTTCGTCCTGGCGGGGTTGGCCTTCGCCCTTCTCCGGGACCGGTTGGGCCTCTCCCGGGGCGCCCAGCTGGCGCTTCTTCCCTGCGTCACCGCGCTCTGCGGGAGGTATGTCCCCATGATCTTCCCGTGGAACCTCGGGTACCCGTGGCTGCATGCCCGGATGCCCGCGTTCCAGCTGGCAGAGTTCATGGGGTTCGAGGGATTGGGCGTCCTGACCCTGTTCCTCAACCTCGCCCTGCTGCTGGCCTGGGACCGCCGGAAGGAGCGGCAGGGGGCTATTCTCCTGGCGGCAACGGCGGCGTTCCTGCTCCTGTTGAACGGAGCGGGACGGCTGGCGGGGAAAGCGATGCCGCCCCCCGACGCGAAGGCGAGGATCCTGGTCGTGCAGGGGAACGTGGGGAACATCGAAAAGGTCGCCGCGGAGAGCCGCGAGGACGCCCGGAAGGAGATCCTTCGCAGGTATTTCCGGCTGACCTTGCAGGGACTCGCGCAGGCGGACGGACGGCCGCCGGATTTCGCGGTATGGCCCGAATCGGCCTTCCCGGACACGATACGTAATCCACCGTGGCGGGCGGGGAACGTCGGGACCTTGACCGATTTTCTCCGGTCCAACGAGGTCGCCCTGCTCACCGGGGCGCTGCGGTACGACGAAACCGTCGGTAAGAAGGCCAATTCCATGTTTCTCTTCGACCGGGACGGGCTCCCGGCGGACCAGCCGTACGACAAGGTCCACCTGCTGGTGTTCGGGGAGTACCTTCCGTTCTCCGAACTGTTTCCCCGGGTGAAAGAATGGTTCCCGCGGACGGCGGATTTCGCCCGCGGGCCCGGGCCCGGAACCCGGAGGATCGGGACTTTGCGGGTGGGACCCCAGATCTGCTACGAGGGATTGTTCCCGGACGTTTCCAGGGAACTGGCTGCCCAAGGGGCGCAGGTCTTCGTCAACCTGACGAACGACTCCTGGTTCGGGGACTGGGCGGAACCGCGCCAGCATCTGGTCCTGACCTTGGCCCGTGGGATCGAGTTCCGCCGGCCCGTCGTCCGCGCGACCAACACCGGCATCACCGCTGCGATGCTGGCGGACGGGACCCTTCTCGCGCGCTCCCCGCTGCGCGGGGAGTGGTCCCACACCTACGATATCCCATACAGGAAAGAGCCGCTTTCCACGTTTTACCAGAAGTACGGGTATCGGCTCGTGCCCGCCGTTCTCTGGCTGGCGGCGGGAGCCGCCCTGGCGGTGGGACGGAAGCGGAAACCGGGGAACCCGGCTTAAAATAAACCCGGCCCCTTGCGGGGCCGGGTTCTCCTTGCGATTTGCTTTCCGAATCTTACATCATTGCCCTTCCGTTACGGGAACACCGGCCCCAGCGGAGGAGGCACCGCGGTCGCCGTTCCGCGAGGCGCACGGATCTCCCCGCCCATCGAGACGAAGTGGCTGCGCGCGACGTCGGAGTCGTGGCAATGGCCGCACGCCGATGTCGCCGGCGTGTTCACCAGGTCGGTGGCGTTCGGTACGGTTGCCCGGGCCGCGTTGACATCCGCCACGGTGTTATCCGCACCCGTGGTGATTTGCGCGGTGGTCAACAGGCGCCCGGTCGTCTGAACGTTCTGGTACAGGTTGTTCAGGTGGCACTTTCCGCAATGGCTCAGGTCGCCCGGGTAGGTGATCTCATCCCCCTGGAGAAGAACGCCGTCCCGGAAGTTGCGGATATCCACGAAGTTGGTGGTCCGCTTGGCGGCCCCGTGCAGCCCGTGGATCAGCTCCTTGAAGTTGTTGGACACTTCGGGGTACTGCAGCGGATCGGTCCCGAAGAGGGCCGAGATGTCGGGGTTGACCGGGGTGGTCGCGAACGTGCGCGCGCTGGTGGTCATGTTGGGGTTGTGGCACATCACGCAGACCTGCGCGTTGCTGACGCGGTTCCCGCCGTGCCCTTCGAAGATCTCGTGGCACTCGAGGCAGCCGACCGGCTGGCCCGTCAACGGATCATTGTTGTTGGTATAGCCGCTCTCGACCGCCACGCGGCGGACCGTGTCTCCGGTGACGCTCTTGGCGACCGAGAAAGTGTGGCGGCCGACGTTGTCGAGCGCGCCGTCGCCGTTCGTGTCCGCCCCGTTGGTCTGGGTGAAGTACCCCTGGAGGGCGACCGCCCGCATCGTCGCGCCGACCGGGAACGCGTCCGCCCGCTGCACCGTGTACTGCGCGAACGTGTTGTCGAAGGCGACGATCGGCAGACCGATGATGGAGAGACTCTCCGGCTGCCCGTTGGTCCTGCCGAGGTTGTTGTAGTCCACGGGTGCGTCGACACCGTCCTGCGGCAAGGTGTAGGCGAACAGGAAGCTCGGGCCGCCGGTGAAGCCGGCGGGCCGGGTGATCACGTTGTCGCCGAGGTTCACGAACGCGCCGTCCTGCTGGATCCAGAACTTGATCGTCGCCACGTTGGAGGCGTCCACCGTGACCTCGTCGATGCCGTACGTGAAGCTGACCAGCGTGCCGGGGAGCTGCAGGTTGTTCGGCGTCGCGTTCTCGGTGGCGTGGTAGCCCGGGATGAGCGAAGCCGGGTGACAGAGAGAGCAAGTGGCGTTATTGGCTTGCGCGCCGCCGATATGGCCGGCGCCGGTTGCGAAGTTGATGGTGATATGGCAGGAGCCGCACGCCGTGATGGTCGGCCTGTCCGTCCAGTTGCTGTAAGTGTTGTCGGTGTCCGGTCCCTGGTGGCATTTCGTGCAGTTGCGGATGCCCTGGGGATAGGTCACTTCGCTGAAATCGCCGAGTTCGCCGAGGTTCTGCACGCCGGCGGCCTCGTGATTGTGGATCTTGTGGATCAGGTTGACGAGGTTGCCGTTGTCCCATCCGCCGCCCGCCGCGGTCTCGAGCTTGGCGTTGTGGCAGGCCTGGCAATACTTGTACTCGCGACGGGAACCGCCGTGAATCGCCAGCGGATCGTGGCAGGTGTTGCAGGCCGTCGTGCTGACGGTGTTCTTCAGGGGATACTCGGCGGTCGGAGCGACGCCGTCCCCTCCGCCGATCGGCGCCACCGAGTCGAAGATGGAGTCAACCGCCGGCCTTCTGGCGCTCACATTGTAGTACGGATCGGTGGTGAAGTTGGTGATCGGGATCCCCCGGACCTCGACGATCGTCCGAACGACCGCGTTGTCCAACGACCCGATGTCGGAAACCCGCACGGAGTTGTCCGGGAAGGTGTAGGTGTAGTTGCCGGCCGCCAGCGTTCCCACGAGCGTGAGGCCCGCCGGGTTGTTCTCGTAAAACGGGCCGCTGCCGCTGGCCGCGGGCCTGTGCACGACGCCGTTCCATTCGTCGGCATCGCCGTTCGTTCCGGCCACCAGCTTGGCGAGCGTGAGCCGCAGGTAGGAGAGACCGCTGGAGGTCGCCGTGCGGAGGTCGATATTGCCGGTGATGTCAATCCCGGCGGCGTCGGTCGCCGCGAAAGTGAAATCCACCGTGACGGGGACGTTGTCCCCGGCGGGCGCGCCGAAGGCGACGTTGCTGACGGTAACCGAAACCGAGCCGGGGGGTATGGGATTCCCGGTCGTCGTGTTGAGGCGGTGCATATTGTTGACGTCGAACGGTTGTCCCGCGGCGTGGCAGGCGACACAGGTCTCCAGAGCCACGACACCGGTCCCGGGACCGCCGCCGGCGCCCGGAGGCCCGGCAGGACCCGCAGGGCCCGCCGCTCCGTCGTCCCCGCTGCATCCGTAAAATGCCAACGGAGCCAGCAAGGCGAATACGGCTAGCAGGGTGGTCAACCTTCTCATCTTTCCCTCCTTGGGAATTGGTGTTGGATGCCTGCGATCTCGGATGTAGTGAATCCCCGGTGCCCCTTGTTCCCGATCCTCATTCCTTTCGTGTCTGTCGTTTGTTCCGACGCACCCCCTTTCCGATTGGTGATTACCCGACCCGGACAAACGATCCGGTGGTTCCTGCATTGCGCCGTGGATTGTTGCCGATAATCCAGCAATGAGTAGCGCTTAGCCTATGTTGTTGACTACTGTATCCATTAATCCGGGGAGCGTCAAGAATCAATCCTGTCCGCTTGTCCGACGCAAGGGGAAACAAACGGACGAACATATTCAGGACGATTGAAATCGGGAGGAGGTTTCGGTACGATCAGGTAGTCTTCCCCCGCTCGGAAACCGAATCCTCCTCTTCGAACATCAACCTGTGATGCCGGCGGCGGGGCAACCATCCGATCCACGAGGAGGTCCTGGTGGGAAAGAATATCGTTCAGAAGATCATTGACGCGCATTACGTCTCCGGCGACAAGAAGGCCGGCAAGGAGGTCGCCGTCCGGATCGACCAGACCCTCACCCAGGACGCCACCGGGACGATGGCGTACCTGCAATTCGAGGCGATGGGCGTTCCGAAGGTGAAGACCGAGGTTTCGGTTTCCTACGTGGACCACAACACGCTGCAGGAAGGCTTCGAGAACGCCGACGACCACCTCTACCTGCAGACGGTGGCGGCGCGGCACGGGATCCGCTACTCCCGGGCGGGGAACGGCATCTGCCACCAGGTCCACCTCGAGCGGTTCGGCGCCCCCGGCAAGACCCTTCTGGGCTCGGACTCCCATACGCCGACCGGCGGGGGCATCGGGATGATGGCGATCGGCGCGGGCGGCCTGGACGTCGCCGTGGCGATGGCGGGCGGTCCCTTCTACATGACGTACCCCCGGGTGGTGAAAGTGAATCTCACCGGGCGGCTGCAAGCCTGGGTGGCCGCCAAGGACGTCATCCTCAAACTGCTGGAGATCCTCACCACCAAGGGAAACGTGGGGAGCGTCGTGGAGTACGGCGGCGAGGGAGTGGAATCGCTGTCGGTTCCCGAGCGGGCCACGATCACGAACATGGGCGCCGAGCTCGGCGTGACCACCTCGATCTTCCCTTCCGACAAGGTCACAAGAGCGTTCCTCAAAGCCCAGGGGCGCGAAGGCTCCTACGCAGCGCTGAAAGCGGACCCCACCGCGAAATACGACCGGGTGATCGACATCGACCTCTCGGCGCTCGAGCCGATGGTGGCGATGCCGCACAGCCCGGACAACGTGAAGCGGGTCCGGGACATCGCGGGGAAGAAGGTCGACCAGGTGCTCGTCGGGTCGTGCACCAACGCGTCCTACAAGGACGTGACCACGCTGGCGGGGATCCTCGCGGGCCGCACCGTCAGTCCGAACGTGTCGTTCGGCGTCGCTCCCGGTTCGCGGCAGGTCCTCCAGATGGCCGCCAGGGAAAGCAGCATCGCCACCTTGGTGGGTGCCGGTGCCCGTATCCTCGAGACCGCCTGCGGCTTCTGCATCGGCGCGGGGCAGGCGCCGCCTTCGGGCGGCGTGTCCGTGCGCACGAACAACCGGAATTTCGAGGGCCGCTCCGGCACCCGGGACGCCGGGATCTTCCTCGTGTCGGCGGAGACCGCGGCGGCGTGCGCCCTGAAGGGCGAGATGGCCGATCCCCGCGACGCGGCGGCGGAGCTCGGGATCGAATACCCGAGCGTCAAGGCTCCGAAGAAATTCCACATCGACGACACGATGGTCATCGCTCCGCCTTCGGCCGGCGCGGCGGTGGAGGTCCGGCGCGGCCCGAACATCGGCAAGCCGCCGGAGAGCGCTCCCCTCCCCGAGTCGATCCGCGGCGAAGTGACGCTGAAGGTCGGGGACAAGATCACCACGGACCACATCATGCCCGCGGGGGCCCGTCTCAAGTACCGTTCCAACATCGCGAAGTACGCCGAGTACGTCTTCGAGGGCGTCGATCCGGCCTTCAACCGGCGGTCGCTGGAGAACAAGGCGAAAGGGATCCACAACGTGGTCGTGGGGGGGCTCTCGTACGGCCAGGGATCCTCCCGGGAGCACGCGGCGATCTGCCCGAGCTACCTCGGCGTGCGGGCGGTCATCACCAAGTCGTTCGAACGGATCCACGCCGCCAACCTGATCAACTTCGGCATCGTCC
>JAJZRM010000371.1 GCA_021802685.1 Deltaproteobacteria bacterium
CGTCGGGTGGTGCCCCATCGCCGCGATGTGGTGATTGAGAGGCGCCCTGCCGGAGCGGGCCGTCAACGCGAAGGTGTGCGCCGTCACGCCGACGTCTTCCGGCCGGATGATCTCGTAGGTGGACCGGTCCTTGATGATCCCGTCCTGGTGGATCCCCGAGGAATGCGCGAAGGCGTTGGAGCCCACGATCGCCTTGTTCCGCTGTACAGGAAGCCCCATCAGCTTGGACACCATCCGGCTCGTCTTCGCGATCTCCTTCGTGTTCAGGTCGGTGTACAGGCCGCCGAAGACGTCCTTGCGCGTCCTGATGGCCATCGCCACCTCCTCCAGCGACGCGTTCCCCGCCCGCTCCCCGATCCCGTTCACCGTCACCTCGGCCTGGCGGGCGCCGGCGAGGATCCCGGCCAGGGTGTTCGCCGTGGACAACCCGAGGTCGTCGTGGCAGTGCATCGAGAGGACGACCTTGTCCAGCGCCGGGACCTTCTCCTTCAGCCGGCGCACCCGTTCCGCCATCTCCATCGGCGTGGCGTACCCGACGGTGTCGGGGATGTTGATCGTCGTCGCCCCGGCCTTGACGACCGCCTCCACGGTGCGGCAAAGGTACTCGAAGTCGGTCCGGGAAGCGTCTTCCGTGGAGAACTCCACGTCGCGGCACAGCGACCTGGCGTACTTGACCGTGTCGACGCACCACTGGAGGATCTTCTCCCGGTCGGCGCGGAACTTCTTCTGGATGTGGATGTCGGAGGTGCCCAGGAAAGTGTGGATCCGGGGGCGCTTCGCCACCTTCACCGCCTCCCACAACGTGTCGATGTCCTTTTTCACCGCCCTCGCCAGTCCCGTGATCACCGGCCCCCGGACCGTCTTCGCGATCGCCTGCACCGACTCGAAGTCGCCGGGGGAGGAAGCGGGGAAGCCCGCCTCGATGATGTCCACGTTGAGCGTCGCCAGCTGCCGGGCGATCTCCACTTTCTGGTCCTTGGCGAGCTTCGCCCCGGGGACCTGCTCCCCGTCCCTCAGCGTCGTGTCGAAGATGAATACCTTGTCCGCCATCACTTCCTCCTTTTAGGGGGACGCTCTTAGCCTCAAACGCGGGGCGAAGGGTTAGAGTGTCCCCCCCCAGTAGTGTCCCCCGCCAGCAAAAAACCCCCGGAGGATCGGTCCTCCGGGGGCCCTTAAAAAAAACAAAAACCGCGGGAACCTTCCGGCCCCGCGGCCTATACCTGCGTATGCCCTGCTCTACGCGCTCAGGCGGCGGACCGGCTCCTATGGGAGCGGGGTAGAGCGAGCCCGATCCGCCCGGTTACGCCGATCTGCGCCGATGGATTCCTCATGACCGTATCATCCTACCGGCGAGGGGATCCCGCTGTCAATGGGTTCTTGCCGCATTGTGTCTTGCCGCATGGACCGCCCTGCGCATGACGTCGCTCAACAAATGGAGGGTGTACGGTTTCGTGACAACCCCCCAAAAACCGAACCGCCCCGGATCCGCCATGACCGGATCGTTCGAGTAGCCGCTGGAAACGATGGCGACGATGCCGGGATCGATCTCCTTCAGCAGTCCGAGCGCTTCCTTCCCGCCCATCCCTCCGGGGATCGTCAGGTCCATGATGACCGCATCATACGGCTTTCCCGCGTCGATCGACCTTTTGTACAGATCGATCGCCTCCGCGCCGTTTCTCGCGCACGTCGTTCCGTACCCCAGGAACCCCAGCATCTCCTCCGCGAGATCCAGGATGAATTCCTCGTCGTCCATCACGAGGATTTTTCCCTTGCCGTTATGGGGACCCGCCGCGGAAACGCCCGCGTTTTCCGCCGGCCGGTCGGAGACCGGGAGGTACACGTGGAACGCCGTCCCCGCGCCGGGCCGGGACTCCACATCGATCTGGCCGTCATGCCGCTTGACGATCGAATACACGGTCGCCAGTCCCAACCCGCTGCCTTGCTCCTTGGTCGTGAAATACGGATCGAAGATCCGGGAAAGGATTTCAGCGGGGATGCCGGGGCCTTCGTCCCGCACCGAAACCTTCACCATGTCCTCCGCGACTCCGGCCTCTTTCCGGGCGGACTCCCCGCGGACATTCTCCGCCGAGATCCGGATCACCCCGCCGTTTTTCATCGCCTGCATGGCGTTGATCACCAGGTTGTGCACGACCTGGCTCAATTGCCCCTCGTCGGCGAAAACCGGCCGAAGGTCCGGAACGATGCGGAATTCGCAGCGGACGTTGGAGCCCCGGGTGACGAACACGGCGGTCTGACGGATCATTTCGGAGATGGACGTCGTCTTCCGCACCGGCGCCCCCCCCTTGGAAAACGTCAACAGCTGCTGGGTCAATCCGATGGCCCGAACGGACGCCTTTTCGATTTCCTCCAGCCTCTCCATGGAAGAATGATCCCGCTTGGCCTTCGCCATGGAGATGTTCCCGAGGATCGCGGACAGGAGGTTGTTGAAATCGTGCGCGATCCCCCCGGCGAGCACGCCGATCGATTCCAGCTTCTGGGCGTTCAGCAGCCGCTCCTCGATCCTTTTCCTCTCCGTGTTGTCCCGGAACACCAGCACCCCCCCGATGACGTCCCCTTGCCGGTCCCGGATCGGCGCGTAGCTCCCGGAGACGATGTGCCCCGTTCCGCCTCGCGACAACAGCGATACGTCGTCGATGACGACATGGCCGGTTGCCGGCGCGGACGCTTCCCGCAGCGGGTAAAGCTCCTTCCGGGAGTTCTCCGCGTCGAAGGTTTTGAAGATCTCCGGAAGCGGCCGCCCGGCGGCGTCCCGCTGCGCCCATCCCGTCAGCTCCTCCGACACCTTGTTCATCAAGACCACCCTTCCTCCGGTGTCGGTGGAGATCACGCCGTCGCCGATGCTCAGGAGGGTGATCGACAGCAGCTCCTTTTCGCTCGCCAGGCATTCCTCGGTGTGCCTGTGCTTGGCGATTTCCTCCTGCAACGCTTCGTTTGCCGTCACGAGGTCGCCGGTCCGCTGCCGGATCTTCGCCTCGAGATGTTCCTGCGCCTCGAACAACTGTTGCGCAATCATCTTCCGCTCGCGGATTTCCGAGCACAGCTCGTCGTTGGATTCCGAGAGCTCGCGGGTCCTCGCCGCGACCCGCTGCTCCAGGGACTCGTTGGCGGTCTTCAGCTCGACGAACGTGCCCTTCTCGAGGTCCCACCAGCGTGCCGTGCCATCGTCGCTGCCGGTCGCGACGTGCGTCCCGTCCGGCGACACGATCACGTGCTCCACGTCCTCC
>JAJZRM010000372.1 GCA_021802685.1 Deltaproteobacteria bacterium
AGGTGAAGCAGCCCAAGATCGCGGAACCGCAGTAGCAATAATAATAGATGAGATGCAATACTTGAATGAAGATGAGATGAGCGCGCTTATTATGGCCGTTCATCGTATCTCGCAAAGACAATTACCCATCGTGCTGATCGGGGCCGGATTGCCGCAGTTAGTAGGCTTGGCGGGACGTTCCAAGTCTTATGCGGAAAGATTGTTTCGCTATCCCGTTGTTGGGCCTCTGCCGGAGACCGAGGCCATAAAAGCACTGCAAAGCCCGGTTGTGTCACAGGGTGTCAGCTTTACGGAAGACGCACTCCGCGAATTAATTCGAATAACCCATGGCTATCCTTATTTCTTGCAGGAGTGGGGTTACAACACATGGAACATAGCGCCCGCTACGCCCATTAGGGCAGAAGATGTGCTGGACGCGACCAACATAGCAATACGAAAACTTGATGAGAGTTTTTTCCGTGTCCGGTTTGATCGTCTTACGCCGAGAGAAAAAGACTACATGAGAGCCTTGTCCGATCTCGGGGCTGGGCCACACAGATCGGGGGATGTTGCAGACCGGTTAGGCGTGAAGGTGCGGTCCATCGCTCCACTGCGCTCCGGTCTCATCCGGAAAGGTATGATTTACAGCCCCGCTCATGGGGATACCGCCTTCACTGTGCCCTTGTTTGATGAGTTTATGTTACGAACCATGCCCAACTGGACCTCTAGATAGCGGCATGCCTTACGTGGTTACCCGCAAGGGACAGGTAACGATCCCGAAAACGATCCGGGAACTTCTGAACATTCACGCGAAAGACCGTGTGGAATTTGTGCGGGAAGGAAATCGGGTCCTCCTTGTCCGGATCGAAACCCTCAAGGATCTTCGGGGCGCGGTTCCCTTCAAAGGTAAGGCGCTTTTCGCCACGGAGCGTAGCCGTGCGAAATCCGCCGTCGCGCGGCGGGTTCGCGAGGAAATGGAGTGAAGACCGCCGACCGAATCCCCCGTTGCGGATGTGGACTGTTCGGAGATTTACTGCAGATACTGATCCAACTTCCTCGGGACGGGAAGAAATTCTATTACGGGTGCATAAATAAATCGGAGTCTTGAGTATGGGCAAGAGGTACTGGGAGAATTTGATCGAGGGGGAGCGGTTTACGTGCCGGCCCGTGGCGTTCGATCGGGAAGGGATCGTCGCGTTCGGGAAGGAGTACGACTCGCTCCCGTTCCACGCGGACGAGGTACGCGCGGTGCCGATGGTCGAGATGCGCCTGAACGAAGCCGCCAAGATGGGGTTCTCCCGGGTCGCCGGGAAGTAACCTGTTCTTATCGGTGGATTCACCAGGTATCGCATCGGCTCCCGTACGGCGATTCTTTCCGTTTTCCGGAGAACGAGGAGCGATCCTGCTCGAGTCGCAGCGCCCGGACGTACGGAACCGGTACTCCTATCTGCTGAGAAATCCCGTTTCCCTCCTTTCGACGCCTTCCGCCGGAGAGGTACCCCGAATACTGGAGGAGGCGAGCAACCGCCAGAGGGAGGGGTTCGCGGTCGCCGGGTACGTTTCGTATGACGCGGGGTTCTCTCTCGACGCGGCGTTCTCTCCCGTAGACGCGATCGAGGGCGATTTCCCGCTCGTTTGGTTCGGTGTCTACCCCGGGTTTCTCCGGTTCGATCACCTTCTTCGCAGGTGGGAGTCGTCCGGGTCCGTCGATTGGCCTGAAGAGGAACGCGGCGATCCCCCGTCTCCGGACGGGTACCCGATCGACCCACGGTTTTCCTTTACGGAAACGGAGTACGGCGTCAAGGTGGAAGAGATCCGCCGGGCCATCGCGGCAGGTTGCTACTACCAGGCCAACCTGACGGGGAAGTTCTCTTTTCCCTTCCCGGGCGACCCCTTCTCTCTATACGCGCGGCTTCAGGCCATCCAGCCGGTGAGGTATGGGGCGTTTCTCCGTACGGACTCCGGGTGCATCCTCTCCCAATCTCCCGAGCTCTTCTTCCGCATCCGCGGAAGGAACATCGAGGTCCATCCGATGAAGGGCACCGCCGCCCGGGGACGGACCGAGGCGGAGGACCGCCGGGCCGCGGCGGCGCTCAAGGCCGACCCGAAGAACCGGGCCGAGAACGTGATGATCGTGGACCTGATGCGCAACGATCTCGGGAAGGTGTGCGAGGTCGGCTCCGTGCACGTCCCCCGGCTGTTCGAGGTGCACCGGCTTCGCACCGTGCTCCAGATGGTTTCGACGGTTTCGGGGACGCTCCGCCCGGGAGCTACCATGGCCTCTTTGTTCCGTGCCCTCTTCCCCTGCGGTTCCGTCACGGGGGCGCCCAAGATCTCCGCCATGCGGGCCCTGCGGGGCCTGGAAACCAGGCCGAGGGGCGTCTACACGGGGGCGATCGGGATCCTGTTGCCGGGCGGGGACACTACCTTTTCCGTGGCCATCCGGACGGTGACCCTGCGGAACGGCCTGGCCGAGGCGGGCGCCGGCGGCGGGATCGTCTGGGACTCCGATCCAGGGGATGAGTACGGGGAAGTGTGTCTCAAGGGGCGGTACCTGTCGGAGCCGTCCGTCTCGTTCCAACTGATCGAGACGTTCCTCTGGTCTCCCGGAGCGGGGTTCCGGTTCTTGCCCGAACACCTTGGGAGACTCGCCTCCTCGGCGCGATACTTCGACTTTCGTTTCCGCGAGGAGTCCGTCCGGTCGGCTCTGCGTTCCGTCCTCCGGAACGAGGCGGCCACGGGTCCGCGAAAGGTGCGACTGCTTCTTGCGCGGAGCGGCGAGGTGAGCGTTGCGATATCCCCGATCGTCCCGATCCTGAAGGAGACAGGGCCGGCCCGCGTGACGCTTTCGAAGGTCGTCGTTTCGTCCCGGGATCCGTTTGTGCGCCACAAGACAACCCACCGGGGGTGGCGCGACGAGGAGTTGCGCAAGGCGAGGGCCGGCGGATTCGACGAGGTGATCTTCCTGAACGAGCGCGGGGTGGTCACCGAGGGGGCCATCACGAACCTCTTCGTCGAGGCGGCCGGCCGACTCCTGACGCCCCCGGCGGTGAGCGGGCTACTGGAGGGGATATGGCGGCGCCGCGTGCTGGCCGACCGGTCCCTGAGGGCGTCCGAGCGGGTTCTCTACCCGGAGGATCTCCGAACGTGTCGACGGATCCTGCTTACCAATTCCGTCCGGGGGGTGATGCCTGCGGTGCTCGATGCCGACGGGATACCGTAGAGCCGACCGTCCCGTAATGTAC
>JAJZRM010000373.1 GCA_021802685.1 Deltaproteobacteria bacterium
CAGAGTGGGCATAATCCCTCGGAAACCGTCACTTCATTTTAAGGAGTTTCAGCAAATCTTTTCGTGAGAGCTCCGTATCCCGTAATATCTTCGACAACAAACCGGGTCCGATCGTCTCTCCCGCATGGACGGGAACAACCGTCGTGCGACCATCAGGATGTCGAAGGAAGACATGACTCCCTTTCTGACGGCTGGCCACGAAACCTTTCGCTTCTCAAGATGGACCGGAGTTTCTTGCCTGTGAAGACTGGAAAATCCGTCATACCGCGATGCGTTGAACCCCGACGAGCTGCATCCTTGGCGCCTTCTCATCCTTCTCATCGAGACACAGCGCGATCGCTTCCTTCACGCGCTTCATGAGGGTGTCGAGGGATTTCGCCTGGGTGTGGCATCCCGCCAATTCCGGGACTTCCGCGACGAAATACCCCTCCTCGTCTTGCTCGATAATCACCGTGAATTCTCTTTTTTTCATTTTCCGTTTCTCCCAAACCCCGTTTCCCGGCAGGAATGATTTCATCATGATAATGCCTCCGTCTCGGGAGGGGAAGGCGGGATACACCCGTACGCTCTTCCCTGGAACCGGACCATACCGCCACCGGTTCGCGCTCGAAATTCGGTAATCCGGCTACTTCCCCCCCGCGCGCGAAAGCGCTTCCTTGACGTGCCGCACCGGTTGCAGCTCGACCGGGAACTTCGCGCCGAGGCGCTCCGCGTTGGAGGCGGGCAGCACGACGCGGGAGAACCCCATCTTGGCGGCCTCGTTCAGGCGCATCTCCGCCATCGGCACCGCGCGCACTTCTCCTCCCAGCCCCACCTCGCCGAACACGGCCGTCCCCGGAGGGACCACCCGGTCCCGGAAGCTCCCGGCGAGGGCGCAGCAGAGCGCCAGGTCCGCGGCGGGCTCGTCGATCCGGATCCCTCCCGCCACGTTGACGAAGACGTCCTGGTCGTGGAGGCCGACCCCCGCCTTCCGTTCGAGGATGGCGCACATCAGGATCACGCGGTTGAAGTCGACACCCAGCGCGGTGCGCCGGGGCATGGGCAGGAACGAGTGGGAGACCAGCGCCTGGATCTCCACCAGGAGCGGCCGCGTCCCCTCGATCGCCGGGAAGACGAGGGTGCCCGACGTGTCCCCGGAACGCTCCGAGAGGAACATCCCCGACGGGTCCGCCACCTCGGTGAGCCCTTCCGCCCGCATCTCGAAGACGCCGATCTCGTTCGTCGAGCCGAACCGGTTCTTCACCGCCTTGAGAATCCGGTACGGGTGCCCCTTCTCCCCCTCGAAGTAGAGGACCGTGTCCACGATGTGCTCGAGGACACGCGGCCCGGCGATCGCCCCCTCCTTCGTCACGTGCCCCACGAGAAAGACGGAGATCCCCGCCTTCTTGCCGAAAAAAACCAGCCGAGCGGCGCACTCCCGCACCTGCCCCACGGAACCCGGCGCTCCCGGCAGGTCGGAAGAGAATACGGTCTGGATCGAGTCGACGACCATCACGGCGGGGGAGAGCTCCCCCGCGGCGGAGAGGATCCGTTCGAGGGAGGTTTCCGACATCAGGTAGATGCCGCCGTCCGCGACGCCCAGGCGGGAGGCGCGCAGCTTCACCTGCGCCTCGGACTCCTCGCCGGAGACGTACAGCACCGGTTTCCCCTGCCGCGCCAGCCCGCGCGCCGCCTGCAGGAGGATGGTGGATTTCCCGATGCCGGGGTCGCCGCCGAGCAGGTCGGCGGCGGCGGACACGACGCCTCCCCCCGTCACGCGGTCGAACTCGGCGATGCCGCATGTGGTGCGCACGGCGGCCGTGTCCGAGACCTCGGCCAGCGGCACCGGCTTCGACGCCGGGAAGTCGGGCAGCCCGCCGCGCTGCCGGGGCTGCGCCGCGGAAACCTCCTCGACGAAGGTGTTCCACTCTCCGCATCCCGGGCACTTCCCGACCCATTTGGGGGAGGTGGTGCCGCACGCCGTGCAGGCGAATTCGACCTTTACTTTCGCCACTTCCTCGCCACCTCGAACGCCACTTCATCGAACGTGGCCGCCCCGCTCCGGACGATCCGCTTCACGTCGTCGTACTCCGGCACCGGCCGCACCGAACCGTCCGGCAACGTCGCCTCCTTCACCCGCACGCGCCCGAAACGCGTTTGCACGTCGCGCACCGCGCGGTCGAGCTTCAGCCGGTCGCAGGCGTGGTACCGCAGCCCGATCGCCGTCGAAACGGAGAAGACCGCCGAGGAAACGATCTCGAGCCGCTCCTCGGTGAGCAGGACGCGCAGCACCCAACCGGGCCGGTTCTTCTTCATCGTGGCGGGGAGGATGGCGACGTCGAGGGCGCCCGCGGCCAGGGCGCGTTCGATCAGCAGTTCGAACCGCTGCGGGCTCATGTCGTCGATGTTCGCCTCCACCTCGAGCACCCGGTCCCTTCCGGGAGGAGCGTGCGTGGCCTCGCCCGAGACGACCCGCAGGAGGTTGGGGCGTCCCGGGATCTCCCGGTGCCCCAGCCCGATCCCGACGCCGCTCACCGTCATCCCGGGCGGACGCTCGAAGGAGACGTCGAAGGCGCGCAGCAGCGCGGCCCCCGTGGGGGTCACCATCTCTCCCTCCCCTTCGCCGAACCGCCACGGCGCCTCCTTCAGCAGCTCGAGAGCCGCCGGCGCGGGAACGGGGATCTTCCCGTGGGCGGACCGCGCCTCGCCGGTCCCTCCCGGGAGGGGCGAGCAGTAGGCGGCCCGGGCGCCTGCGAGTTCGAACAGGAAGCAGCCGGAAACGATGTCGACGATCGCGTCGACGGCGCCGACCTCGTGGAAGTGGACCTTGTCGACCGGGATCCCGTGGACCTTCGCCTCGGCCTCCCCCAGCAGCTCGAAGCAGCGGACGGCCCGGGCGGCGGTTTCGGACGGCAAGGAGGAGGCGCGCAGCAGAGAGAGGATGTCCGGGAGATGGCGCCCGTGATTCTCCCTCGCCGTCAGGTTCACGTCCACGCGCGTTCCCGCCATCCCGGCGGAAGCCGCGCGCGTAACCGCGAACCGGTAGCCGGTAAGGGGCACGCCCTTGAGGGCCTTCCGCAGCTCCTTCTCCGCGCCGGTCAGCGAAAGCAGCGCCGCGGCCGCCATGTCCCCCGCGATCCCGGTTGCGCAGTCGAAGTAGAGGATCGTCACAGCCGGTTGATGACCGACGCCAGCACCCCGGCGCCGAAGCCGTTGTCGATGTTGACCACCGCCACCGTGGG
>JAJZRM010000374.1 GCA_021802685.1 Deltaproteobacteria bacterium
ATCCGGAAGTCAAGTGAAAAGTGATCGAAATACCAAGAAAATCAATCGGTTGTCAAAGATCGACTTTTTGCGAGGGCGTCAGTATTGGTTCATCGGTTACCGTAATCCGTCCACCCCTGCTCGCCATGCCGCGAGCATCCCGTCTCCGACCGGGACGAACGAGGGATGATCCGCCATATAACGTCGCACCGCTTCCCGCACCCCCTCGACCGCATCGACAATGCGGTCGATAATCTCGCGTGACTTCGCCGGCGCGATTGAGAGGTTGACAACGGCGAACTTCTCGAGCGTTTTTCGAGGCCACCATATCTTCCGTCCCTCGATCGTCAGCGCCGGAATGTCGTTCTTCAGGTAGGCGGTCGTCGTCACGATGTCATAGACCGGCGAAAGCCGGACCAGGCCCTTCGCATCGTCATACAGGACACCGAAGTTTTTGAGGTGCGCGTCGCCGTTGCGTACGGCCACGGAGAGAACCAGCGCCCCGAAAAACCGTTCCCTCGCCTCGACCCGGTGCTCCGGCGACACGAAGGCGTCGATCGACTTCGCCGCCTTCTCGTAGCTCCCATCATATTTGCCGTCGGTCCCCAGCCCATGCAAGGAGCAGAAATCCTCGAAGCCGCACGACCCGCCGCCGGCGCCTACATCGAACCGTTTCATTACAAAAAGGCCGCTGTTCTCGGAAAGATGAAACTCGGGAGTCGCCAATCCCGCTTCCTTGGCCGCGGTCATGCAGAAATATTCATTCGCTCCGAGCTGGGGAAAATCCGCTCCCCATGACTTGACGATGAAGCTCGACGAGACGGCTGTCGTCCGTTCGATCGCCGGGAGAAGGACCTTCGGCTGAATGCCGGAAACGCCGGACCGGAGCGCGTAGCGGGCGACGAGCTCGTTGAACAGTTCCCGCGCGTCGGGGAAGGAAAGGATCTCTTCGAGCGATTCGGGCTCCGACGGGAACATGGGGACGTCGTCTTCCGGGCGGGAGAAACGATTTCTTCCGATGGTATTCCCGCCGACGACCCGCAGGACCGTCAGGTCGTCCGTCCCGGCGACCTTCGCGATGGCGTTCCGCACCGCGATCAGCAACGCGCCTTCAGGAAGATTCATCTGGAAGACGGGATGGAGATCACGGCTCTCCCAGCTCTTGAGCCGGACCGGCATCGTCAGGGAGACCGCGTCGGGCGGCAATGCATCGGTGTGGTATGCGAATACGTATTCCTCGGCCCGTTCGAGCGTCCCGACCTTGCGGGGCCCGACCCAGACCGCCAGAGACCTGGTTTCGGCCATCGCCTAACGTTCCCCCCGAATCTCTTCGAGCGTAGGCGGAGCCCCGGCCGGTCTTGTTGTCAGCTCAAGCCCCAGCCGATCGAGGATTCGAATCACCTTCCGGATGCCCAATTCCTGGATCACGCCACCCTCAAGCAGGGAGAGGGTCGTTCGGGAAATTCCTACTTCGGCGGCGAGAGCCGCCTGCGTCAGCCCGAGTTCTTTCCTGGCGCCTCGAATCCGGGAGCCGATTCTTTTCAGATCGTCCATGTGTACATTATATACAATATTAAAGCCATTAATTCAGGTATATATTGTATACACAACATTTATCGGAGCATAAACTTCGACCGCCACCCGGGGGCGCCATCGTCGGGCGCGTCGTCGGGATCCTGCAGAGCTTCGCGTAAATCAGAAGTTGTACTTTCGATTTGCACAACTCAAGACATCAATTCCGTGTGATCACGCGGATCATCGCGAAGGAATTGATCCGTCCGCCCGGGAGTATCCCGTGGTGACGATCCTGGGCCCCCGCCAGTCGTTGGCGGGACGGACCGCGATGCCGACGCTGTGGCCTCCGTCGGCGAGCTCCGGCATTACGGATCGGCGTGGAGGCCCTTCGACCTGATCGTGCGCGGATTCTTTCCGCGCCTTCACGAAGAGGGTCTCGAACCGCGCAGGTTCTACAACGAGTACCTGCAAACCTACGTGGAACGCGACGTGCGGGCCTTGGTCCAGTTGCGAGATCCGTCGCAGTTCCGGAAGTCGTGAAGAGCGCCCTGAACCAGGGATCCGGCCGGAAATCCGCTTTTTCCGCGATTCCCACGGCAACGAGGTCGATCTGCTTATCCGGGAAAAGGGAACCTTGACGCCGATCGAGATCAAGTCCGCCAGTACGTTCTCCACGGATTTCGTCAAGGGGTTGGAGAAATTCCGGGGGCTGGGCCTCCGGCGCGTCGCCGCGGGCGGTCCTCTACAACGGCGAGCAGCGGTTGAACCTTCGCGGCGTCCGAATCTTCAATCCGCTGCTTGCCGAAGATCTTTGGGGCACCCTGACCGTGCCGCGGGAGGGGAAACAGCCCTGACCTCAACCCACCCAAAACGGAAGAGAACCAATTTATAATTATTGCTATAAATTTAATAGGTCCAGCCGCTTCTGCCCAAGATCGAACGTAACCTTGTCAATGAATCACGGCGGAGTCAGGCTCAGCGCCAAGCCGAACAACTGCTTCTCGTCCATCTCCAGTCCTTCCGCGGTCGGATGCCACGGAGAGTTTACACTCCAGTCGGACCTCAACCTACTCGAAACAGAAGAGGACCGATTTAAATTATGGCTGTAAAAGGATCATGGGTCGGTTCGACTGGTTGATAGCGATATGCCATTTGTATGCTCCGAATAGGCCGCCAAACCACGGAGTGGCAGTGGCATTATGTTCCACAACGGCCAACTTGCTGGTCACGTTCAACTTGCCATCAAGTTTGAAAGCAACAGCAGACATTTCCTTCCGAAAACTGGAGGATATCTCAGCACCGAGAATACGAATGCGACCGCTGGGATCGACTCGAAATTCGATCAAGTCGAAAAAGATCCTTCTTCCAGAACGAAGCGGTCCGGACTCCTGGTATTGCACCCTATATCGTCCGCGACCACTGTACTCAACCTTAGTAAAACCTGGCTGCTTTCGGAGAGAGATCTCCTCCTTTTTCATATAGGCATCGTCTGCTGGTGATAGCTTGCCGCGTTTCTTGATCTCTCTAAGCACTGGGGCGAACACGATGGTTCCATCGTAGGCAAATTGGAAATTCCTACCCTTGTCGACATTAAGGGTTGCGGTAAAATCTTCAGGTAACCAACAGGACGTTAAAAATAGGCAAGCGAGGATCGCAGCAATGACTTTCGGAGCACTCCTCAAAATAGGCCTCCTTTTCTGACCGGCGGCGGAGAACC
>JAJZRM010000012.1 GCA_021802685.1 Deltaproteobacteria bacterium
CGTACACGAGGAACGCGGGGGCGACCCCGAAGGCGACCACGTCCGCCAGGGAGTCGTACTCGACGCCGAACTTCGTCGTCGTCCCCGTCATCCGGGCGACGCGCCCGTCGAGCCCGTCGAAGATCGCCGCCGCGACGATCGCCATCGCGGCCTTCTCGAAATGGGCGGTGTAGGTGGAGGCGATCGAATAGAATCCCGCGAACAGGCAGCCGGAGGTGAGGAGGTTCGGAAGGACGTAGACCCCGCGCCTCAGCCCGTCCCGCTCCCGGATATCGGCCCGCTCCCGCATATCGTCCCGTTTCACGGCAACAACCCCACGACCGTTTCGCCCGCCCGGACGCGGTCCCCGATCGATACGCGCAGCCGGGCATCCGCGGGAAGGTACACGTCGACGCGGGAACCGAAGCGGATCATCCCCACTCGCTGCCCCTGCCGCACCTCGTCCCCCCCCTTCACGTCGCAGACGATCCGGCGGGCGATCATCCCCGCGATCTGCACGTAGGTCACCTTGCGACCGTCCCCGGTGGCGATCGTCACGCCGTTCTGCTCGTTCGACAGCGACGCCTTGTCCACGCTGGCCACGTGGAACCTCCCTTTATGATACGCCACCGAGGCGACCCGTCCCGAGACGGGCGCCCGATTGACGTGGACATCGAGGGGGGACATGAAGATGCTGATCTTCTTTCCCGCCTCCGCCGCGTACCGGCCCGCCGGGGCATCGCCGCTGTAAACGATCCTGCCGTCCGCGGGGGACACGACGATTCCCCGCCCCTCCGGCGGGGTGCGGTCCGGATTGCGGAAGAACCAGAGGCAAAACAGGGTGAACAGCAGGCCCAGCGCGGCGATCGGCAGCCACCGCGGCCAAAGCAGGCCAGCCACGGCGGAAAACGCCGCCCCCCCGAGGATGAAAGGCCACCCCTCCGGCGCGATCATCTGCCCGAAAATCCCCTGATCAATTCTTCGACTTGTCGACCAACCGCCCCTTCGCCAGCCACGGCATCAAGGCGCGCAGCCGCCTGCCGACCTCTTCGATCGGATGGTCTTCGCCGCGCCGCTGGAGGGCGTTGAAGACGGGCCGGTTCGCGCTGTTTTCGAGCATCCATTCCCGGGCGAAGGAGCCGTTCTGGATCTCCTCGAGGATGCGCTTCATCTCCTTCTTCGTCTCGTCGTCGACGATCCGGGGGCCGCGCGTCAGGTCGCCGTACTGCGCCGTGTTGCTGATGGAGTACCGCATGGTGCTGATCCCGCCCTCGTAGATGAGGTCGACGATCAGCTTGAGCTCGTGCAGGCACTCGAAGTACGCCATTTCCGGGGCGTACCCGGCCTCCACCAGCGTTTCGTACCCCGCCAGCACCAGCGCCGTGACGCCGCCGCACAGGACGGTCTGCTCCCCGAACAGGTCGGTTTCCGTCTCCTCCCGGAAGGACGTCTGGAGGACGCCCGCCCGGGCGGCACCGATCCCGGCCGCATAGGCCAGGGCCAGGTCCTTCGTGTTCCCCGCGGGGTCCTGGTGGACGGCGATGAGGGCGGGCACCCCCTCCCCCTTCAGGTACTGCGCCCGGACCAGGTGGCCGGGGCCTTTCGGCGCCACCATGAACACGTTGATTTCCGGCGCGGGCACGATCTGTCCGAAATGGATGTTGAACCCGTGGGCGAACATCAGGTAGGCGCCCTTGCGCAGGTTCGGCCCGACGGAGGCGCGGTAGATGCCGCCCTGCAGCTCGTCCGGCAGGAGCATCACGACGACGTCGGCCTTTTTCACCGCCGCGGCCGCGTCGGAGACCTCGAACCCGGCGTCCGCCGCCTTCTTCGCGTTGGCGCCGCCGGGAACCTCCCCGACGATTACGCTGAAGCCGCTTTCCTTCAGGTTGTTCGCGTGCGCGTGCCCCTGGCTGCCGTATCCCAGGATGGCGATCGTCTTCCCTTTGAGCAGCTCCGCCTTGGCGTCCTGCTCCCTGTACATCGTGACCATGCCTGAAACCCTCCGTTTCGATGGAATTCGGCGGCCGGAACCCGCGGCGGAAGCTATGTCCCGCGCGAAATGGCGATCATCCCGGTCCGTACGATGTCCTTGATCCCAAGCGGGCGCAGCATCTGCAGGAAGGCGCTCACCTTCCCCTCCCCGCCGGTCATCTCGATCGTGTAGCAGCGCGGGGCCACGTCGACGATCTTCGCGCGGAAGATGTCGATCAGCCGCAGCACCTCCGGCTTGCTGTCGTTGTCCGCGTTCACCTTGACGAGCACCAGTTCCCGGTTCACCGTGTCCATCCCCGTGAAATCGATCACTTTCAGGACCGGCACGAGCTTGTTCAGCTGCTTCAGGATCTGCTCGACGATCTGGTCGTTTCCGGTGGTCACGACCGTCATCCGGGAAACCCCCGGATCCTCGGTCTCCGCCACGCACAGCGACTCGATGTTGAACCCGCGGCCGGAAAACAGGCCGGCCACGCGGCTCAAGACCCCGAACTCGTTCTCTACCAGGACGGAAATGGTGTGGCGCATCGCGGCGTTCTCCTTGGCGGCCCCTTAAGAAACGCGTTGTTCGCTTTCAGACCAGCAGCATCTTCGTCAGCGGCGCTCCGGCCGGGACCATGGGATAGACCATCTCTTCCGGGTCCACCTCCACGTCGATCAGCACCGGGCCCTCGGCGGCGAACCCTTTCTTGAGCACGGAGGCGACCTCTTCGGTCTTCGTCGCCCGGAAACCTTTCGCGCCGTATGCCTCCGCCAGGAGGACGAAATCGGGGATCTTCGGAAGGATCGTTTCGGAGTACTTCCCCTGGAAGAAGAGTTCCTGCCACTGGCGGACCATCCCCAGCACCCGGTTGTTCAGGATCACCACCTTGACGGGCACCCGGAACTGCACCGCGGTGGCCAGTTCCTGGATGTTCATCTGTATGCTGCCGTCCCCGGCGATGTCGACGACCAGGCGGCCGGGCAACGCCACCTGCGCGCCGATCGCCGCGGGGAGGCCGTACCCCATCGTCCCCAGCCCTCCCGAAGAGAGGAAGGTGCGCGGCTTTTCGTAGGTGTAGAACTGGGCGGCCCACATCTGGTTCTGGCCGACCTCCGTGGTGATGATCGCGTTCCCCTTCGTGATCTTGTAGACCTGCTCCACCACGTACTGCGGCTTGATCTTGCCCTTCGCGGAGGGCTTGTAGGTCAGCGGGTGGGTCTTCGCCCATACGTCGAGCTGCCCCCGCCAATCCGCCGTCCTGCCCCGGTACGCGGCCGCTTCCTTCTTCCCCTTCAGGGATTTGATCATCTTCCGCAGGACGTCCTTCAGGTCCCCGACGATGGGAATATCCACCGGCACGTTCTTCTGGATCGAGGTGGGGTCGATGTCGATGTGGATGATCTTGGCGTGGGGGGCGAACTCGTCCACTTTCCCCGTCACCCGGTCGTCGAAGCGCGCCCCCACGGCCAGGATCACGTCCGCGTGCGATATCGCCATGTTCGCCGAATACGTCCCGTGCATCCCCAGCATCCCCAGGCAGAGGGGATCGTTTCCGGGGAAGGCGCCCAGCCCCATGAGCGTCGTGGTGACCGGAAGGGAAAGGAGGCGGGCCAGCTCCGCGAGCTCCGCCGAGGCGTTGGAGAGGATCACTCCCCCTCCCGCGTAGACGACCGGCCGCGTCGAGGACAGGAGCAGCCGGTTGGCGCTCTCCACCTGGCGCGGGTGCCCTTCGTAATTGGGGTGGTACCCCCGAAGGTTCACCTCCTTCGGGAGACTGTACGGCGCGGAGGAGATCAGCACGTCCTTCGGGATGTCGACCAGGACCGGGCCGGGCCTTCCCGTGGATGCGATGTAGAACGCCTCCTTGACGGTCCGCGCGAGGTCCTTGGTCTCCTTCACCAGGTAGTTGTGCTTGGTGCACGGGCGGCTGATGCCGACGATGTCGGCCTCCTGGAAGGCGTCGTTGCCGATCAGCAGCGACGGCACCTGGCCGGAGAAGACGACCACGGGGATCGAGTCCATGTACGCCGTGGCGAGTCCCGTGACGGTGTTCGTCGCCCCGGGGCCCGATGTCACGAGGCACACCCCCGTCTTTCCGGACGCCCGGGCGTACCCGTCCGCCATGTGGACCGCCCCCTGCTCGTGGCGGCACAGCATGTGCCGGATCTTCGTGTGCTGGAACAGCGCGTCGTAGATGTTCAGGACGGCCCCGCCGGGATATCCGAAGACGACGTCCACCCCCATGTCCGTGAGGGCCTTCACGAAGATCTCCGCGCCGGTCATCTGCATGTGATAAACCTCCTGCCGCCCCAAAGCAGCGCCGCGACGGGTATGGAAACCCCGCTGGAGAGCGCTCGGGGGACGATCCGTCCCGGGGTGCTGGCGCCGCCCGGCGGGGTCGGGTTCAGGTGCTCAGGATCTGGGCGATCTTGTCTTTCCTGGCGAGTTTGAGCTTCTGCAGCCGCTTCCGTTCGACTTCCTCCTCGGGAAGGAGGTATACCTTCCGGTCCAGTTCCTTCAACTTCTCGTCGAGAAGGCGATGCTCCTCGACGAGCGCCCTGAATTCCGGATCATTGGCGATCAGGCCGGCCATTTTCTCTTCCTGACTCTGGCCCATCGGCACCTCCGTCTCTGAATTGGTGAAGAGTACAGCATAACAGATGAAGACCCGTTGTCAACGAAGGGGGGCCGCCGGGAATGACCGGCATTGGAGGCGCAACTCCCCGACATGGAAGGGTTACCGCCCCGTGGGAGAATACCGTTTCAGTTTAACACGGGAATATAATCCGGTTTCATGATCAGTCGCAGCTCCCATTTCCGTTCGGTGACGTGCCGCCATTCGGCGCCGGAGCGAACGAGCCGCAACAAGGTCCCGCCATCGATCGGAATGCCCTCCGCCGGAGAAGCCGCCTCCAGCACCTGCAAAACACCGTCCGCGAACGCGATGATCCGGTAGTTGCCGTTGACCGCCAGCGCTCCCTGCGTGATGGCGTACTCGCCCGTCGGCGAGTCGGGCACGGCATCGGTCGCCAGTTCGCCGCTGAATACGTCCGCGGCGGAATCTCCGGCGGCCAGCCCCGTCCCCCCTACGAGGAACGTCAACGGGGGATTTTCCTGCCCCTGGTATTTCCTCTGGTTTTCGGCCGCGATGGCCAAATCGGCCGGATCGATCGCACCGATCGTTCCGCTGACGCCCGTGGCTGCCAGGAGATAGTTGCCGGCATCGTTTCCGGCCAGCGTCAGGCCGGTCGCCGTAACCGCTTTCCCCGCACCGGCGTCTTTCGTGTCATAGAAGCCCGCGGCGGAGTCGAGGCTCACCTCGTCACCGCCCACAATGCCGCTCACGGTGTAATTGCCGGCCGCGAGCGGGGCCGCGGTCGTCCCGTCGTACGTTTTCAGAACGGTCCCGGTCAGGCCGACCGTCAGGAGGGCCGGCGCGATCCCGGCGGCATGCGCGCCGCCGACGATGGTGTAGTTGGAGGCCAGTCCGCCGTTGCTCCCGTCGCCCAGCGCGAGCGTGCCCGGGGCCACCGTCTTCCCGCTGCCGGCGTTCTTGTCCGATACCGTGCCGCTTCCCGTCAGCGCGAGCGTCTCCGCGCCGACCAGATGACCGATGGTGAAGATCCCCGCGTCGACAACGGCCGTGCCGTCGTACGTGCGCGCGCCCGTCAGGTCCACCACCCTGGGGGTGATCGTACCGGTCGTGTTGCTGACAAAGGTGACGTCGTAGTTGTCCGTATTGACGCCGTCCCCCACGGTCACGCCGCCGACGGTGACGACCTTGTTGCTGCCGGCGTTCTTGTCGGTGAAGGCGAAGGTTCCCCCGCTGAGGCTGTCCCCGCCGAACAGTGTGCCTCCCGTCACCGCGGCCGTCCCGGCGGCGGCGGTCGTACCGTCATAGCTCTTGGTCACGTCGCCTGCAGAGACGGTCAGCGCCGCCCGGGTGATGGTGCCGACCGCGCCGCTGGCGCCGGTCGACGCAAGCTGATAACCGTAAACGGCCGCGCCGCTGCCGTCCGTTGCGGACTGCACGGTCAGGCCGTTCGCCGTCACGATCTTGCCCGTCCCGGCGTTCTTGTCGGCGTAGGCCGCCCCGCCCGCTCCGGTGATGTTCACCGTATCCCCGTCGATGGGTTGCTGCCCGACGAACGCATAATTCCCCGCGGCGACCGCAGCCGAGGCGGTGCCGTCGTAGCCCTTGGTCACGGTTCCCGTCAACCCGGCCGTCAACACGGGCGCCACCGCGTACAGAAACCCGTTGCCCGACCCCAGGACCGGATCGCCGTAACGGGCGTCGTACTGCTTGAACCCGTACGCCAGCCCCCCCCTCGCGTCGGATTGCGGATCGCTCGAATAGACCAGCCAGCGTCCGGCGGCGTTGATTCCGCCGGCCCCGGCGTTGTTGACGAAGTTCCGGCCGGACGCAAGCACCACGGAGTCGCCCGCGGCGCCGGAGGTAACCGCCCGGTCGAGAGTGATATCGGCGTCGGCTCCGGCGGCGATGAGCCGTACCGCGCCGGCGGCGGTCAGTCCGTCGCTGGCGCCCACGGTGCCGACGGTCAGGCTGCCGTCGTTCTGCAGCCGCACGCTGCCGGTATTTCCCGCGACGGCGGCCACGTTGTTGGCCGCCGCATCCAGAACGAAATTGCCGGTCGTCCCCAGCAGCTCCAGTCCCGCCGCGCTGAACGCGGCGCTCTGGGTCACCGTTCCCGCGCTGTTCAGCACCAGGATCCCGCCGCCGGCGTTCAACTCCCTGTCGAGGTTCAAGGTCGCCGCCGTGGAATCGATCTCCAGGTTCGCGCCGGCCGCCAGAGTCAACCCGCCCCCGCCGACCGCGCCGAGGAAGTCGGAACCGCCGTGCGGGCCCAGGGCGGTTGCCAGGCCGCTTTCCATTCCCGAGAGCGCGGGGTCGGCGCTTTCCAGCCGCAGGTAACCGCCGTAGACGTCCAGCCCCGCGATCGATCCGGCGGCGCCGTCGCGGAAGGCGTTCCCTTTCGTCGCGCCTGTCAGATAAACGAGCACTTCGCCATCGCTTGCGGGGATCGTGCCCGGCGCCACCAACAGGTTGTAGTAGCCGTTGACCCCGGTGGTCGCGCTCACGCCGAACTCCGCGCCGTCGACCAACCCCGTCACCGTCGCGCCTCCCAGCCCCGTCGTTCCCCGGTCGCTGTACGCCGTTCCGGAGACCACCTGGGGAGTGCCGGAGAACTGTCCCTGCAGATACGGATCGCTTCGGCCTTCGACGATCCCCCAGGTGCCGCCGAAGTCCCAGCCGCTGAACGTCGCCTGCGCCATCATCTGCGCGGTGGTCCTCCCCATGCCGCCGCTGGAGCTTGTCCTGCCGGAGGTCTGCGTGTCCCAGTAGGAGTTGGCGACCGTGCTGCCGGAGTTGTACCCTATCAAGCCGCCGGTTGCGGAACAGGTGCCGGTGCAGATCACCGCGCCCGTGCTGTACGTGTTGATGATGGAGCCGGTGGCGATGTTCCGCCCGATCAGGCCGCCGGCCTGCGAGCTGCCGTTGGTCACGATCACGGCGCCCGTGTTGTAGGAGTCCATGATGCCGGCGCTGCTGGTGTTCTCGCCGATCAGGCCTCCGACCCAGGACTTGCCGCCCACGGCGCCCGTGTTGTACGACCTGGTGATGCCGCTGGCGCCCGAATTCGTCCCCACGAGGCCGCCGATTCCGTTGTACGCGCCGCCGTCGACGGCGCCGGTGTTGTAGGAATCGGAAATGGCGCTGTTCATGTTGATGCCGATCAGGCCGCCGGTGCTGCCTGGATTGCCGGAACCGCCGCTGACCGAACCCGTATTATAGGAATGGGAGACCGGAGCGTTCCAGTTGAACCCGATGAGGCCGCCGGTATCCTGAGAAGTTCCCGTTACCGGCCCCGTGCTGTGCGATCCGGTGACGAAGCCTATGTAGTTGCTTCCGATGAGGCCGCCGACGAACGAGACGCCGCTGGCCGAAGCGTTGCTGTAGGAATCGGTCACGGCATTGTAGTTGTCTCCCACGAGGCCGCCGACCCTCTGATTGCCGTTTACCGAACCCGTGACGGAACAGTTGGTGACGGTGCCGTAATTGCCCCCCGCGAGGCCGCCGGTATTGCTGTTGCCGGTGACGTTCACGTTCTCCAGGTGCACGTTGCCGATGCTGCCCACGGCCGGGTCGTTGCCCACGACGCCGAAGAGACCGACATAGTTGGTCGAGGGCCGATGGATGAAGATCCCGTCGATGGTGTGGCCGTTGCCGTCGAACGCTCCGATGAATGACGATGTGATGGTGCCGACCGGCGCAAATCCGGCGCCGCCGTTCCAGTGGGCGGTCACCGAAGCGTCGATATCGGCGCCGAGGGAGTAACTGTTGCCGCCTGAAAGGGACGTCATCCCCTGCAGCCCGAAGACGTCGGCGATGACGTACGGAGTGCCGGCGGCGCCGGTGCCGCCGGTGAACCGGGCGAACGTGCCGGTGCCGGAAATCCGGAAATCGTTGCTCACCTGGAACCCGGGCAGGCTCGCGTCGATCTGCGACCAGTTCCCCTGCTGCAGCGTGAAATTCCGGGTCTGGATCGCCCCGGTCGCGCTGACCGCGTGGGCGGCGCTCAGGGTCAGGCCGCCGTTTCCGGCCGCGATGTCGGCGTTGATGGCGATGTCGTTTGCCGCCTGCAAGGTCAGCGTGTTCGCGCTGGACCAGATCACGGCGTCGGCGACGGTGATGTTCCCCTGCTGCGTGTCGGCCCCGCCGGAACCGGTGGTGACGGTGACGTCCGTGCCGCCGTCGAGGGCGGCCTCGATGCTTCCGGTGGTGACGACGGCGTCGTCGCCCGTCGTGATGAAATCGGGATTGCCGGTCACGTTGGCATCGGGACCGGCTGCCTGGATGGTCACGTTGTTGGGATCCAGAAGCCATTTCCCGCCGGCGCCGGCGGCGGCCGAGGCGTCCACCTTGCCGCGCATGTCGAGAACCCGCTTGCCCGAGGTCTCGACGGTGCCGCCGTTGCCGCCGGCCGCGCCGCCCTTGGCGCTGATGGTCCCGTAATATTTTGTGGTGTCGTCGGCCCACACCACCACCTTGCCCCCGTCGCCTCTGGTGACGGCGTCGGCGTGGATCGAAGCGTCGGCGCCGACCGCGGTGACCGTGGCGTTCCGCTCCGGACCCTGCCCCTGGTAGTTGCCGCCGATCAGGGCCGTTCCGCCGCCGGCGTCGCCGGAGACGTCGATCCGGGCGCCGTCCAGCGCCCCCACCCTGTCGCCCAGCACGGCAACGGTTCCGCCTCTCCCCCCGGCCGCTTTCCCCGAGGCGTCCAGCGTTCCCGACACGACCGTCTCCCCCTGCCTCCCGTCCCCCAGCAGGAAGATCCGGCCGTCGCGGTTTTCGATGGAACGCGCCTGCACGATGCCCTGGTTGGAAACCACCGCCGAGAGCAACTCACCGGCGGCGCGCGCGGTCAGAACGACCTGCCCGCCGTCGGCCTGGATCAGCTCGCTGTTCTCCGCCAGGGCATCGATCGTCGCCGGATCCACCGCCACCTGGAGGTGGCCGCCGGCGCCGGCGCTCAGCGTGACGGTTTCGCCCGCCGCCAGGGCAACCTGGCCGAGGCGCGCCCGGATCAGCCCCTCGTTGCGTACCCGGGACCCCAGGAGCACGACCTGCCCGCCGTCGGCCGCGGTGATGCTGCCCTGGTTGACGACGCTTCCCGTGCTCCCGTCACGCCGGAAGACAAGGCGCCCCGCCAGAAAATCGTCGTTGCGGATGTTCAAGGTGGAGGCCGTCAAGCCTCCGACGTCGACCTGGCTGCCCCGCGCGAAGAGAACGCCCGCGGCGTTGATCAGGTACACCTGGCCGTTCGCGCCGAGCCTCCCGAAGATCCGGCTCGGATTTCCTCCCGACACGCGATTGAGCGCAACGGATGCGCGGTCCGGCTGCAGGAAATCGACGCTGGCATCCGCGCCGATGTCGAACCGTCGCCAGTCGATGATGATTTTCGGCGTGTCCTGTTGAACGACCATCCGGCTGCCGCTTTGCCGGATGTTTGCGCTTCCGGCCGCCACCTGGCCGCCGCTGGGGAGCGCCCCCGCGTCCAGGGCATGGGCGGCCGCCGGAAGGAACCCCAGCAGCAGGGCGGAGCACAGGTGCTGCGCCAAGGAGCGCCGGCCGCTCCACCGTATGGCCACGGCGGCGGGACGGAACGCTGCACCGGCCCGCTTTGCGCTGTTGCCTCGGTTCTCCGTCGCGAGACTCTTCATGTCCGTCCCCCTTTCAGAACCGGATGACGCTGCCGGCCCAGCCGCGCGTCCCGCGGCGGCTGCCGTCCTGGTTTTTGTCCGGATCGGCGCTGCCGTTGTTTCCGCCGACCGGGTGGGCGACGCTCAGCCGCAGGGACCAGGCATCGGAATAGAGGAAGTTGATCTCGAATCCGGCCCCGCTGAGGCCATAGTGGTTGGGCTGGGCCGCCTCCGGCCACGGTTCGCGCGCACGCCATACCTCTCCATGATCGAAGAAGACCGCGGCGCCAAGACCATTTCCAAAGGCTTCGCCGAGTTCCAGCGTCGCGACCAGCCCCGTATCGCCTGCGGCTTCGTTGACCGGATAGGCGCGCACGCCGTAGGGGCCGCCCAAGGCGAATTTCTCCGATGAATCGAGGTTCTTGCCGGCCCATTGCCCGGACAGGCGGGTCGTCAGGGAGAACCCCCGTCCGAGACCCTGCCATCGGACCGCATGTCCGCGCACCTTGAAGAAGGCGTCGGCGGCTTGCGGCCCCGCCTGATCCGCGGCGAGATCGTCGCCGCGCAAATCGAGGTTGCCGCCTACCGCGGCCAGACAGCTCTGCGTCCGTCCCGATCCCGACCCGTTGCCCCAATCGGCGCACATGCCCAGCGTCAGGGCTTCGACGTTCTTCCGCCGGAATACGATCCCCAGGCTTTCATCCTTATAGAGGCGGTATACGGCGTCGCCGTCGAAATACAGGTTGGTCTTTTCCGAACGGATGAGAGGATACCTGACGCCGGCGCCGAAGGAACCCGCGGAACCGCGGGCATCCAGGGCTTCGAACTCCCTGCCGAGCTCATAGTACAAGCCCGAGGCGTTGAGGAGGAAACGCCAACCGTCCGATCCCAGGGGCCGCGCATAATCGACGGCTGCATACCGCAGCCCCTCGCTGCCCAGCGCGTTCAGACCCAGGCGGCTGCCGTCCCCGAAATTGACGTTCATGCCCGCGGCGCCCTGGAACCCGCCGGTCGCGCGGAAGCCGTCGTTGTTTGCCGCAACCTCGCCGTCGACCAGGGGGCGGTCTTCCACGGAAATGCGCAAGTCGGTCTCTCCCGTCCGCTTCCCCGGCTCCAGGATTCCGGTGGCCTGCAACCCCGGCAGGTCGTTTGCCAACAGGAGACCGCGTTCCAGCTGGAAGTACGGGATGGGCGCGCCGGCCTTGAGGCTGCGGCCGACCATCTTCTTCACCAACTCGGCGTCGGCGCGCTTGCCGCGTTTTTCCACAATCATGTCGCCGAGGCGGCTTTCGATGACGACGATGCGTACGGTGCCGTGCCGGATTTCCTGTTCCGGAAGATAGGCCCGGACCAGGAACCCGTAACTCCGATAGTACGCCTCGACCCGCCGCGCGGCCTGCTCCAACTGGCCAAGCGTGACCGGTTTTCCGATCAGGTCGGAGATGAACGGGCGGAAATCCGACTTCGGCAGCAAATCTCCGCACTCCAGGTCAAAGTGAAACGTGTTGACCCGTACTTGCAGGCCCTTGTCCTCCGGTTTCATGGGGGTGAGCGGCGCAGGCATGGGCGGCGTGGGCTGTACCGGGATGGTGCGGGTGGTCTCCCGCTGCAAGCTTCCGGCATCCGGAGCCGTCTGGGAAGCCGCGGGCGAGACGATCGAGACCAGCACGGAAAACGCCGCCAGCAGCCGGAAAGGCATCGTTCCCGACCGAGGTTTCGCTTCCCGGGCGCCAAACAAAAAGCCCCGCCTCCGGTTACGAAGACGGGGCTCGACCTTTTCCTTGTGGGAAAACCCGGTATCGTGGCTCATGTCGTTCTCTTCGGCAACCCGGCCATCCTTAGACTTTAAGGATCCGTAGGTTTTGCGCCCCCGGATTACTCCGGGTTTGCTCTTATCGGAGAACTACACTTCGATGCAAGCGTACGATATTACGCGCGCCAAGTCAAATATTTTCCCCCGGCGGTTCCTTATCCAACCTCCCGTTCTTCAGCGACCGGACCTGAACTCCGCCTCGGAGGGACGGATGTACGCGGGAACCGCCGAACGGGGATCCGACACGTTCCCTCCCTGGAAGGCGCGCTCCCCGAGGATTCCCACCGCGCCGGCGGACGGGAGGCCCGCCGGCCCCTCGATCGGGACCGCCCGGCCGCCCAGGCGGGCAAGGACCTTCTCCCGGCAGGCATCCAACCCGTCGCCGCAGAATACGATCCCCCCGCCGGGAAGACGGTCGAGCAGCGCCTCGGGGGAAAGCGCCATGTCGGAGGAAAGGCGCATGAGCCCGTTCCCCTCCCACCGGAAGAGGGCCGCGTACACCTCCTTCTTCCGGGCGTCCAGGACGGTACAGACGACCCGCTTGTCCTCCGGGGTACGGAAGGCGAGCGCCTCGAGGGTCGGAACGAGGACGAGGGGCGACTTCCACCCGAAACAGTAACCCTTCGCCGCCGCCATCCCCACCCGAAGGCCGGTGAACGACCCGGGACCCGCCGAAACCGCCACGCAGGAAACATCCCCCGGGGAGACGCCGCATTCGCCGAACAGGTCCGACACGGCGGAGAGGACGGTCTCGGAAGCCTGCCTCCCCGCGGGGAGCACGGTTTCCCGCACGACCGCCCCCCCTGCGACCAGCGCCACGCTGCCGTACGGCGTGGCCGTCTCCAGCGCGAGGATCACGGAGAGGCCCGTGTGTGCGGGGGTTGGTCTGGAATGGAAGGGGTACCGGTCACCGCGACAGCAGCCGCGCGATGTCGTTGTAGAAGACGAGCGCGGTCAGCATGAGGATCAACGCCAGCCCCACCTGCTGCGCCACCGCCCGCGCCTGCTGGGAGATCGGCTTGCGCATCAGCCCCTCGACGGAGAAGAACAGGAGGTGCCCCCCGTCGAGGATCGGGATCGGCAGGAGGTTCAGGATCCCCAGGTTGACGCTCAGGAGCCCCAGGAAATAGGCGAACGGGGAGATCCCCTGCCGCGCCTGGTCCCCGGCGATCTGTGCGATGAGGATCGGGCCGCCCAGCGTCTCGGAGGGAAGAACCCGTGTGACCAGCTTCACCACCGTCATCCCGGTGAGGTAGACGAGCTTGCCGGTCTCCGTCCCGGCGCGGACGAAGGCGTCCCCGACCCCGATCTCCTGGTACACCACCTCCTGCCCCGCCGCGATGCCGATCTTCGGTTCGTTGATCTTCTCGCCGAACAGGCTTCTCCCCTCCCGCATCTCGGGAGACACCGGAATCGTCGTCTCCCGCCCGTCGCGGCGGAAGGTGATCCGCAGCGGCTTGCCGGGGCTGCCCGACCGGATGCGGGCCGCCAGGTCCTCCCAGGTCGCGACGGTTTCCCCGTCCACCCGGAGCACGACGTCGCCCTTCGCGATTCCCGCGCGCGCCGCGGGGGAATCGGCCACCACCTCCCCGATCTTCGTGGTCAGCGAAGGCACGCCTCCCAGGAACACGACCCAGAACACGAGGACCGCGAATGCGAGGTTCCCGATCGGCCCGGCCGCGACGACGGCCATCTTCACCCATACCGGCTTGTTGCTGAAGGAGCGTTCCCGCTGTTCGGGGGTGACCTCCTCCGTATCGCTTTCCCCGACGAGTTTGACGTATCCGCCGAGGGGGACCGCGGAAACGAGGTATTCCGTCTCTCCCCGCCGGACGCCGAACAGTTTCGGCCCGAACCCGAAGGAGAACTTGGTGACGCCCACCCCGAGCTTCCGGGCCACGATGAAGTGACCGAACTCGTGGACGAAGATGAGGATTCCCAAGACGACGATGAACGACAGGAAATAGATCATGACGGGAAAGTTCTCCTGACACTGGATATCCGTTCACGAGCGTCCCGGCGGGAGAGCGTGTCCGCGGCGAGAACGTCCGGAAGGCTTCTCGCGGTGAACGATTCCGACCATCCGGAAAGCACGCGGTCGACGATTCGGACGATGTCGGTGAACCCGATCCTGCGGGACAGAAACGCCCGCACCGCCTCTTCGTTGGCGCCGTTCAGCACCGCGGGCGCCGTCCCCCCGGTTTCCGCGGCGGCGTAGGCAAGGGACAGGGCCGGGAACCGCTTCCTGTCCGGCGCCTCGAAACCCCATGTCTCCATACGATGCGGGCGCAGACGGGGCAGTTCCATCGGGAGCCTTTCGGGGTAGGCAAGCGCATACCCGATGGGGATCCGCATGTCGGGGACCCCCATCTGGGCGAGGACGCTGCCGTCGCGGAATTCCACCATCGAGTGGATCACCGACTGGGGATGGATCAATACATCGATGCGGCCGGCGGGGAGGCCGAAGAGCCAGGTGGCCTCTATCACTTCCAGCCCCTTGTTCATCATCGTCGCGCAGTCCACGGTGATCTTCGCTCCCATCCGCCAGGTGGGGTGTCCCAGCGCCTCCGGCACCGTGGCGGACCGCATCTGCGACAGGGTATGGTTGCGGAACGGGCCGCCGGAGGCGGTGAGTATGACCCGGAGGATGTCGTCCCTGCGGCTTCCGCCGATGGCCTGGAACACCGCGGAATGCTCGCTGTCCACGGGGAGGATCTCCGCTCCGCCGCGGCGCGCCGCGGCGGTCAGGAACTTCCCCGCCGTCACGAGGAGCTCCTTGTTCGCCAGGGCGATCCGCTTCCCCCCTTTCGCCGCCGCGATCACGGGACGGATGGACGAGATCCCGGAGGCCGCCGCCAGCACGATATCGGCGTTCCCGGCGCAGACGGCTTCCGACATCCCCTGCTCCCCGAAAAGCAGGCGCGTCCCGCGGGGAAGTTCTTTCCGCAGCGCCTTCTCGTCCCCTTCCCAAAGGCAGACGACGTCGGGACGGAAGATGCGTGCGAGGGAGGCCAGCGCGCGGCCGTTGGACCCGGCGCAAAGGGCGGTCGCCCGGAACCGGCGGGGGAACCTCGCGATGACGTCGAGGGCGTTCCGCCCCACGGATCCGGTCGCCCCGAGAACGGCCACACCCTTCCGTTTCATCCGCCGCCCCCCGCGAGCGGCGATATCGCCGCCAGCAGGTACAGGACCGGGCCGGCGGCCAGGATGCCGTCCGCCCGGTCGAAGACCCCCCCGTGCCCGGGGAACAGCCGCCCGCTGTCCTTGACCCCCGCGGCGCGCTTCAGGAGCGACTCGAACAGGTCCCCCCCCTGCCCGAAGAGCCCGACGGCCCCGCCCGCGACGGCGGCGTACCAGGAGGGTATGTCGGGAAGGAACCCGTGGGCGTAGAGCACGCCGCACGCGACGCTCCCCAGGAGCCCGCCCGCGGCGCCCTCCACGGTCTTGTTCGGGGAAAGGTCCGGCGCGAGCTTCGTCCTGCCCGCCGCCCTGCCCGTGAAGTAGGCGAGGGTGTCCCCCGCGGAAACCGCGATGACCCCAAGCAGCACCCAGTGTTCGCCCCGGGGGAGGAACAGCGTCCGGGGGTACATCGCGAGCAGTCCGCCGACGTATACCGCGCCGAGGGTCAGCGTCGCGGCCGTGCGGGCCTTTTCTCCGGCCTCCGCCGGGCCCGGCAGGGCGAGGAAAGCGGCCAACACGACGCAGAGAAGGACCGCCGGGAGCGCGGCGGAAACCGGCAGCAGCGCGGCCGAAAGGAACACGAACGCCGCGAGCGCGACCCCCCCCGCGACGATCCGGGCCCCGCGGACGAACATCCGGAACATCTCGGCGGCGCACAGCGCGGCCGCCGTCCCGGTCACGAGAAGGAACGGCCATCCGAGCGGCTGTCCCTTGCCGTACAGGATGGACGCGGCCAGCAGGGGGATGAGAACGGCGGCGGTGGCGATCCGCTTCCGGAGCATCGCTACTTCGCCGGCGGCGCCCCGGCCTGTTCATCGGTCAGTCCGAATCGCCGGTGGCGGCGGGAGTATTCCTCCAGCGCCCGGAGGAAGTCGGACTTGCCGAAGTCGGGCCAGAGGACGTCCGTGAAGACGAACTCGGAGTAGGCGGACTGCCAGAGGAGGAAGTTGCTGATCCGGATCTCCCCGCTGGTCCGGATGACGAGATCGGGATCGGGCATCCCCGCGGTGTCGAGCCGCGCGGAAAAGAGATCCTCCGTCACCGCTTCCGGGAGTATCTTCCCCTCGACCGCCTCGGAGGCGATCCGGCGGACGGCGCGGACGATCTCGTTGCGCCCCGCGTACGAAAGGCCGAGCGTCAGCGTCATGTCGGCGTTCTCCGCCGTGGCGGACAGCGTGCGGGCGAGGACCTGGCGCACGGCGAAGGGGATGGAGGACGTTTCCCCGATGACCCGAAGCCGGATCCCGTGCTTCCGCATCAGCGGGAGCTCGCTCGTGAGGAACTCCTTGAGCAGGGCCATCAGGGTGCGCACCTCGCCCGAGGGGCGGCCCCAGTTCTCGAGGGAAAACGCGTAAAGGGTGAGGTACGGGATCCCCAGCTCGCGCGCGCACTCCACGGCTTCGCGGACGGCGCGCACTCCCATCCGGTGCCCTTCGACGCGGGGGAGCCCCCGTTGTTTGGCCCACCGGCCGTTCCCGTCCATGATGATGGCGACGTGCCGCGGCGGCGGAGGGGCGTCGTTTCCTCCTGGTTGCATGGGATGGCGGCCGGGACCGGAAGGCCTTCGCGTATCAGACCTCCAGGATCTCCTGCTCCTTGGCCTTGAGGACGTCGTCGATCTTCCGGACGAAGGCGTCCGTCTCCTTCTGGATCCGGTCGTGCCCGCGCTTGACGTCGTCCTCCGAAATCTCTTTTTTCTTCTCCCGTTCCTTGAGCTTCTCGATTCCCTCGCGCCGGACGTTGCGCACCGCCACGCGGGCGTCCTCGGCCATCTTCCGGACCACCTTGGCCAGTTCCTTGCGCCGTTCCTCGGTGAGCGGCGGGATGGGGATGCGGACGATCTTCCCGTCGCTTGCGGGATTCAGGCCCAGCCCGGCGCCCTGGATCGCCTTCTCGATCGGGCCGATCATCTTGGTGTCCCAGGGGGTGATCGTGATCAGGCGGCTTTCGGGCACGGAGAGGGTCCCCACCTGCTGGAGCGGCGTGAGGGTGCCGTAATAATCCACCTTGACGCCTTCCAGGAGGGAGAAGGAGGCGCGCCCCGTCCGCACCTTCCCCAGCTCCTTCTTGAAGGCATCGATGCTCCGCTCCATCCGGACGGCGGTTTCCTTGATCAACGTTTCCATCATTTCCCTCCGTGGACCACGGTGCCGATCTTCTCTCCCATCACCGCCTTGAGGATGTTTCCCTTCCGGGTGAGGTTGAACACGACGATGGGCAGGTCGTTGTCCATGCAGAGGGAGACGGCCGTGGCATCCATGACTTTGAGGTTCTTCTTCAGGACGTCGAGATAGGTGAGGCGGGAGAACTTCTTCGCATTCCGTTCGGTCATGGGATCGCGGTCGTAGACGCCGTCGACCTTCGTCGCCTTGAGGATGGCGTCGGCGCCGATCTCCATGGCCCGCAGCGCCGCGGCGGTGTCCGTGGAGAAGTAGGGGTTCCCCGTCCCCGCCGCGAAGATCACCACCCTCCCCTTTTCGAGATGGCGCAGCGCGCGCCGCCGGATGTACGGCTCGGCGATCGCCCGCATCTCGATGGCGGAGAGGACCCGCGTCATCACCCCGGTCCTTTCGAGAACGTCCTGGAGCGCGAGGCTGTTGATGACCGTCGCCAGCATCCCCATGTAGTCCCCGGTGGCGCGGTCGATCCCCAGGTTCCGGTTGGCGCCGACCCCCCGGAAGATGTTCCCCCCGCCGACGACGAGGGCGACCTGCACCCCGAGACTCGTCACCTCGAG
>JAJZRM010000375.1 GCA_021802685.1 Deltaproteobacteria bacterium
GGACCGAACATGAGAAGCGCAAGAACGATCAGCATGCCGTACCGCTCCACGGACGCCAGCGCCATGGAAGGGCGGGGAGGAAGGAGCCCCACGGCGATCCGGCCGCCGTCCAGGGGCGGGATCGGAATCATGTTGAAAACGGCCAGCAGCGCGTTGAACTGGACGGACACCACGCACATGAGAGCCAATGGAACCGTCACCATGCGGGCGGGGGTGGCCGACAGGCCCGACGCGCCCTGCGTCATCGCCTCGTACAACAGGCCGGGATCCACGGCGGTGAGGATGCGGAAGACGACCCCGGAGACGGCGGCCAGGCCCAGGTTTGTGACGACCCCGGCGGCGGAGACATAGATCGGGTCTCTCTTCTGGTCGCGAAGGAGGCGGAAATTCACCGGGACCGGCTTGGCCCAGCCGAACACCATCCCCGTCCCCATCAGCAGCATCGCGACGGGAAGCAGGATCGTCCCGACCGGGTCGATATGGGGGAAGGGATTGAGCGTCACCCGCCCGAGCATCTTCGCAGTGGGGTCGCCCTTTTTGTACGCCACGTACCCGTGCGCGGCCTCGTGGAATGTGATCGCCAGAATCACTGGAATGGCATAGATGGATACCTTGTGCAGGAACGAAGCGATATCGGGCAAACGGTTTTCCTCTCTTTTTTAAGCACAAGATTGTACCACGCAGCGCGGAACCGGAACCGCAGAACCGGGACGTTCCTTAAAACTCCCGTAAAACGGGGACACACGTGGAACGCATGGTATAGAACCCATGACCGTCCCCAATTTGCTGGAGTTTTAAGGAACGTCCCGGTTCTGTCGGTTCTGTCGGTTCTGTCGGTTCTGCGGATACCGCGCCCGCACGAACGCGATCTCCTCCGCCTTGCTGCGGAGCTCGCCGGCGAACCGGCGCTCCAGGACGGCGTCGAAGATCTCCTTGTATATCGGGCCGGGCGGGTATCCCTGGTCCCGAAGGTCCTGTCCCCGGATCTGAGGACGGACGTTCTTGAGCTGGGTAAAATACAGGGAAATATACTTTTTGATATCAGGATGTTTTGAGCGAGCCATCAGGTAAAGGATCACCTCGTTCGGCACGATGGAAAGAATGTCGTGGATCACCTTCTTGGAGATCGTCGGCGTCAGGATGAGCTGCTGTACCACGCCCGCCCCTTCGTCCTTGCTGACCCGCACCCACTCCCGCACCCGGGACCGAACTCCCAACTCCTTCGCCAATGTTTTCGCCTCCGCCGGGGGAAGGGAATCGAGCAGGGAGAGGAACAGGACCGCCCACCGCTCCACCTTCTCTTCCAGGAACAGCAGGGAGAACCAGGCAAGGACTTCCTGCGTTTCCTCGAGGAGGGAAATCTGCGCCTTGTCGAGCGTCAAGCCGGGATGGATCGAGGATCCGATGCCCAGCTCCGCCAGCCGGCGCAGGATGGAAACCGGATCCGCCTCTTGAAGTATGAGTTCCAACTCACTGAAAAGCCGAGGTTTAGGCAGACGGCTGATCAGGTCGAGCCGCACGGCGTTCCGGATGAGATTCAACGTGTGCCGGCTGATGGCGAATCCGAACCGCCGTTCGAACCGCACCGCCCGAAGGATCCGCGTGGGATCCTCGACGAACGACAGGGAGTGCAGCACGCGGATGCCCTTCTCCTTGATGTCCCTCTGGGCGCCGAAGAAATCGATCAGTTCTCCGAACCCGATGGGGTTCAGGCGGACGGCCAGCGTGTTGATGGTAAAGTCGCGCCGGTACATGTCCTGCTTCAGCGAACTGTATTCCACGGTGGGGAGGGCGCCCGGTTCGAGGTAATACTCCACCCGGGCGGAGGCCACGTCCACCTTGAAGCCGTCCGGGAAGACGAGCACCGCGGTACCGAACTTGTGGTGCGGCCGGACCCGCGCGCCCGTCTCCTGCCCGAACGACTCGGCGAAGCGGATCCCTTCCCCCTCCACGACGATGTCCACGTCGAGGTTCTCTCCACGCATCACCAGGTCCCGGGCGAATCCCCCCACCACGTAGGCCCGCATCGCCAGCCGTTCCGCGCACCGGCCCGCCGCCCTCAAAAGGCTCATCACGCGCTCCGGGAGTCGTTCCCGCATCAGGTTCGAAACGTTCTTGGGGCGCGCCTTGGGCCCTTCCAGCGGGATATCCTCCCCCGTGTCCGGGTGCTCCACGTCGCGCACGTCGTAGAGGAAGCGGAGCAGCCCCGTACGGGTGATGATGCCGACCAGTTCCTTTCCCCGGACCACCGGGACCAGCCGCTGGTTCTTCCCGATGACGACTTCCTGGATCCGCTCGATCCCGTCGTCGGCGGAGACGACCTCGAAGTCGCCGTTCATGTATTCGGCGGCGGTCTCCTCCCCCAGCCCGTGGTAGGACGCCTTCTCCACCACCTGGCGTGTGATGATCCCCACCACGTCGTTCCCCCGCATCACGGGGACGGCGTTGATGCCGGAGCGGGCGAGCATCCGGTCCACGTCGTAGATCCGGCTGTCCGCGTCCACGGTCCGCGGGGGGGACACCATCAGGTCGGCCGCCTTGCGGTGCGGGATGACCTTCTCGGCCAGGACCCGCAGCACGCGCTCCCGGACCTGGAAGATCGTGACGTCCTTGACCGAGGCCGAAGCGGCGTAGGCGTGCCCGCCGCCGCCGAATTCGCGCATCACCGCCCCCGCGTCCACCTCGGGCTTTCGGCTTCGGCCCACCATCACCACCCGGTCGCCCATCTGGCACAGGACGAAGAGGACGTTGACGGCCTCCATGTCCCGCAGCTTGTGGACCAGGAGCGCGAGGTCCCCGACGTACTCCTCGCTCCGCGCCTCGGCGATCACCACCTCCACCCCGTGGATCGTGTAGGAACGCGACCCCTGGATCAGGTCGTACAGCAGGGAGACCTGCTCGGAGGTCATGTCCCTCGTCAGGATGTCCGAAACCTCCGCCAGCCGCGCCCCGCGGGAGAGCAGGTGCGCGGCGGCCAGGTAGTCGTGCACCGTGGTGGAAGGGAAGATCAGCGAACCCGTGTCCTCGTAGATCCCCAGCATCATCACGGTCGCCTCGTCCGCGGAGATCGGGATGCCGCGTTCCATGAGGATCTGCACGAGGATCGTGGTGGTGGAGCCGACGCGGCGGATGACTTCCACCGCCCCCTGCAGGTCGGATGCCTCGTCGGGATGATGGTCGTAGAGATCGG
>JAJZRM010000376.1 GCA_021802685.1 Deltaproteobacteria bacterium
CGGTCCCCGGGCAGGCGAAACGAAGGGGGGGAGGATGGCGAGGCCGGTGCGCAAGGGCGCGGAGACGGAGGGCGACGTCCGGGGAAGGCTGCTCGGGAGCGCCGCGGAACTCTTCTCGAGCAAGGGGTACGCCGGGACCACGGTACGGGAGATCGTCGGACGGGCGGGGGTGACCAAGCCCGCCCTCTACTACTACTTCCGCAGCAAGGAAGGGATCTACCTCGACCTCATGAGGGGGCCCCTGCAAGGATTCCTCGGGCACATCGAGTCGGCGATGAAGGAGACGGGGACGGCGCGGGAACGCCTCGCGCGGCTGTGCCTCCACGCCTACGACGACTTCGTCCGGAACCTGTCCCTCGCGCGGATCATGTTCTCCATCTACTACGGCCCGCCCCAGGGCGCTCCATACGTCGATTTCGATTCGGTACAGCTGCGGTTCCAGGAGTGCGTCATCCAGGTGCTGAAGGAAGGGATCCGGAACGGGGAATTCCGCAGGGAGGACACGACGGACATGATGTGGACCGTTGTCGGGGCGGTGAACGTGGCCATGGAACTGGAACTTTGCCGTCCCGGCCAGCGCATCGGCCGGGAAGGGATCGAACGGATGCTGAAAATAATTTTCGATGGGATCGCCGGCGGGCGGGCCGCCGCAACGGAAAGGAGGAGGGGACGATGACCGGGAGAACGTTTCCCGCGGCGGCGCTTCTGCTTCTGTTCATCCTTGCGACGGGGTGTTTGTCGAATGGGGACGCGAAGCAGGGAAAGGACGGCGGTTCGGGGAAGCCCCCCGTTTCCGTGGACACCGCGGCGGTGACGCGGGGCGATGTCGAAGAGGGGATCGAGGTCGTGGGGACGCTTTCCCCGAAGTACCAGGCCGAGATCAAATCGGAGTACGGAGGAATCGTCTCCAGGATCTTCGTGAACGATTGGGCGCGGGTCCGGAAGGGGGACCCGCTTCTATCGGTGGACACGCGGGAAGGCGAGGTGGTCCTGAAAAAGGCCAAGGCGGCTCTGGAGATGGCGAAGGCCGGGCTGCTCGAAGCCGAGGCGGCGGGGAGCCGCGCCGACCGGGAGCACGACCGGACGGCGAAGCTGCTCGAATCCGGGCTTTCGACCCGGCAGGGAATGGACGATGCGAAGACGCAAAAGGAAGCGGCGGCGGCGCGGATCGCCGCGGCCAGGGCGCAGGTCGAGGCGGCGCGGGAGGACGTGGCGCAGATCTCGACGCGGCTCGGGAAGGCGATGATCCGCTCTCCCTTCGACGGGACCGTGGAGGAGCGGCTGGTCAACGTGGGGGACCTCGTAGGGGAAATGCAGAAGGTCGTGTTCCGGCTGGTGGACAACCGGCTGCTGGAACTCACCGCGACCGTTCCGTCCGGGGCGATGTCCTCGCTGCGGCCGGGCCAGCCCCTGGTGTTCTCCACGGACGCGTTTCCGGACCGGGAGTTCCGCGGGAAAGTCACCTGGATCAACCCCTCGGTGAGCCCCGCGGACCGCTCCGTCCGCGTGATCGCCTTGGTTCCCAACGTGCCGGAAGTCCTGAAGGGCGGGCTCTTCGTCAAGGGGAGGATCGTCACCGGCGGCCGGAAAGGGGTCGTCATGGTCCCTCGCGCGGCGCTGCAGTCCTGGGACGCCGCCGCCCGGAAGGGGGAAGTTTACGTCATCGACAACGGAGTGGCACGCCGCCGCGAGGTGGCGACGGGCGCGGCGCAGGGCGAGTCCGTCGAGATCCCCTCGGGCTTGCGTCCGGGGGAGACGGTGGTCACCCGCGGCGCGTTCAACGTGAAGGACGGCGATGCGGTGAAAATCGCCCAAGCGCGGGAGAAGTGAGCGATGCTCCTGTCCGACGTATCCATCAGGCGTCCGATCTTCGCCTCGGTCATGATGCTGGCCCTGGTGACGCTCGGCGCCTTCTCCTACAAGCGGCTGGCGGTGGACATGTTCCCGGACGTCGAGATCCCCGTCGTCACCGTCGTCACGAAGTTCCCGGGCGCCTCCCCGGAGAGCGTCGAGCGCGAGGTCACCAAGCGGATCGAGGAGGCGGTCAACCCGATCGCGGGAGTGAAGCGCGTGTTTTCCACCTCCAGGGAGAGCGTCTCCAGCGTCGTGGTGGAGTTCCGCCTGGAGGTGAAGCTCAACGACGCCGCCCAGGAGACCCGGGCGAAGGTCGGCGCGATCCGGGGGGATCTGCCCGAGGGGATCGAGGAGCCGATCATCCAGAAACTGGATTTCGGGGCGATGCCGATCGTCTCCCTCGCCGTGCGGTCCTCCCGGCTGGGAGCGAAGGATCTGACCGGCCTGGTGGAGAAGAAGATCAAGCGGCGGTTCGAGAACATCTCGGGCGTCGGCAAGGTCGACCTCGTGGGCGCCTCCAAGCGCGAGGTGAACGTCGACATCGACCCGGTCCGCCTCGAGTCTTTGGGGATGACGGTCGACGAAGTGGTCGCCGGCCTTGCCGCGGAGAACGTCAACACGCCGCTGGGCCGGCTGACGCGGGGAGGGTCGGAATACCCGCTGCGGGTCTCGGGGAAGCCTGTGGAGGCGGAGCGGTTCCGGTCCATGGTGGTGGGCGGCCGTGCCGGACGGCCCGTCCCGCTGGGGGAGATCGCGCGGGTGACCGACGGCATCGAGGAGCCGCGGTCCCTTGCGCTGGTGAACGGCGTGCCCGCCGTGGCGCTCAACATCACGAAGCAGTCCGGTGCGAACACCGTCGCGGTGGTCGACGCGGTGAAGAAGGAGATCGGGCGCCTGCAGCCCGAGCTGCCCGAGGGGACGGCCGTCGAGATGGTGCGGGACGCCTCGATCATGATCCGGGACTCCGTCCGGGACGTCCAGGAGACGCTGGTCCTCGGGGGGATCCTCACCGTCTTCATCGTATTCTGCTTCCTCAATTCGTGGCGCTCCACGGTGATCACCGGGCTGACCCTGCCCATCTCCGTCATCTCGTCCTTCATCGTCATGAACTTCATGGGGATGACGCTCAACGTGATGACCCTGATGGCGCTGTCGCTGGCCATCGGGCTGCTCATCGACGACGCCATCGTGGTCCGGGAGAACATCGTCCGCCACCTCGAGCACGGGCAGGACCACTTCGAGGCGGCGTCGGCCGGAACCGCCGAGATCGGGCTGGCGGTGCTGGCCACCACCTTCTCCATCGTTGCGGTCTTCGTC
>JAJZRM010000377.1 GCA_021802685.1 Deltaproteobacteria bacterium
CAGGCCGTGCTTTCGGCAGAACCGGAGCACGCGGTCCACGTCGAACGGGTTGCCGAGGGTGTGGGCCAGCATCACGGCGCGGGTCTTCCGGCTGCGGGCGTCTTCCAGCATCTCCACGTCCACGTTGTAGGTGGGAAGCGTCACGTCCACGAAGACGGGAACCAGCCCGTTCTGCAGGATCGGGGTGACGGTTGTGGGGAAGCCTGCGGCGACGGTGATCACCTCGTCCCCCGGGTTCAGGCGCGACGCCCCCAGTTCCCGGGAGGTCAGGGCCGATACGGCCAGCAGGTTTGCGGAAGATCCGGAGTTGGTGAGGATGCAATGACGCACGCCTATGTAGCCGGCCATCCGTTCCTCGAACTCCCGGGCGTACCGGCCGGCCGTCAGCCAGAACTCCAGGGAGGCGTCGATCAGGTACAGCAGTTCCTTCTCGTCGTAGACCCGTCCCCCGTAGGGGATCGCGCCTTCCCCGGACGGGAAGCGGTCTTTTTTCGAAAGGGCTCCCTGTCGGCGGACCAGGGAGAGGATGGCCGCCCGTCGTTTCGCGCCGATCTTCATTCTTCCTCCAGCAGGGGGACGATCATCTCGTCCCGCAGCGTCTCCCGGGGGAGGAACGGGAACATGTCCTCGATCGGGCGGTTGACCAACAGCTTCGGGTTCACCTGGGTCTGCTGTCCCAGCTCGACCTCGAGCAGGAACGGGCCCTTCGCCTCGAACATCCGCCTCACCGCCGCGCGGCTGCCGCGCTCCGTGCGGACCTTCGCCGCGGGGATCCCGTACGCCTTCGCGATCCGGACGAAGTCGGGAGCGCTGTACCCGATCACGGTGGACTGGAGCCGGCCGTCGAAATACGTCTCCTGGAACTGGCGGACCATCCCGAGGGACCGGTTGTTCATCACCACCATCTTGAGGGGGAGCCCGTGGTGGACCACCGTCTGCAGTTCCTGGATGTTCATCTGGAAGCCCCCGTCTCCCGCGACCACGACCGTCTCCGTTCCGCCGGAGGCCAGGCAGGCGCCGACGGCCGCCGGGAGCGCGAACCCCATCGATCCCATCCCGCCGGAGATCAGCGCCCGTTGCGACCCCTTGAGGGAGAACGACTGGGCGACCCACATCTGGTGCTGCCCCACGTCCACGGCGACGACGGCACCGTCGGCAGCCCCTTCCGATAGGATCCGTACGAACCGGTTCGGGTCGAGGGAGCCGGCGGGAGGGGAGGAGGGGGTGGTTGGGTATTTCCTCCGCCACCGGTCGATCCGGGTATTCCAGTCCCCCCGCTCTTTCGCGGGGCCGGAAAGGGCGTCGGCGAGGGCGGAGAGGAACGCCTTCGCGTCTGCACGGACGCACCGGGTGGTCTTGATCTTCTGCCCCAGTTCGTTCGGGTCCACGTCCACGTGGACGATGCGGGCGCCCCGGGCGAAGGAAGCGGGGCGCGTGCCCGTGATCCGGGTATCGAGCCGCGTGCCCACGATCAGCAGGAAGTCGGCGTTGGCGACCGCGAGGTTGCTGTACCGGTTTCCGTACGCCCCGACCATCCCGCGGAACGAAGGGTGGCTGTGCGGGATCGCGTCCAGCCCCATCAGCGTCACCGCCACCGGCGCGCCGCTGCGGTCCGCGACCCGGGCCAGCACTCCGGTCCCCCCGGACAGCCGCACGCCTCCTCCCGCGAGGATGACGGGGCGTTCCGCCGCGAACAGATCGCGCGCGGTTTCCTCGACGTCTCCCGGCGACGGATCGGGATTCTCCGCCCCTTCCCGATGTTCCGACGAGCCGAGAAAGGAGGGCAGCGCGTCCGGGTCGACATCCGCCCGCTGGACGTTCATCGGGATGTCCAGCAGGACCGGGCCGGGCCGGCCCGAACGGGCGATGTGAGCGGCCTTCTCCATCTCGTACCGGATGCGGAGGGGATCGTCCACGAAGGCGGCGTATTTGACGATCGGCCGGACGATGGAGACGATATCGGTCTCCTGGAAGCCGATCTGCCGGACCGGGCGGTCGTACTTGTACTCGTACGTGTTTACCTGCCCCGTGATGTAGAGGCAGGGGGCGGAGTCGAAGTAGGCGCTCCCGATGCCGGTCACCAGGTTGGTGGCCCCCGGGCCGCTGGTCGCCATCGCCACGCCGAGGTTCCCGGAGTAGCGCGCAACCCCTTCGGCGGCGAAGGCCGCCGCCTGCTCGTGGCGCACGCTGATGGAGCGGATGTCCGCGCGGCCGTACGTGGAATCGAGCAGGTGGGCGATCGCCCCGCCGATCACCTCGAACACGTGGCGGACGCCTTGCCCGGCGAGGAACCCCACGACGTAGTCAGACAGTTTCATCGCGCATCCATTCTACCGTCCGCCGCAGACCCTCTTCCAGCGGCACCTTCGATTCCCACCCGAGAATCCGCCGCGCCTTTCCGATGTCGGCGATCCAGACGGACGGGCCGGGACGGGGGGGGACGGCGCCCCACGAGGGGGGAGGAGCGCCGGGAATCAGGCGGGAGAGGATGCCCACCACCTCGCCCGCGGTCACCTGCCGGCCGGAACCGACGTTGATGATCTCGCCGGCCGCGGAGGGGACGGTCGCGGCGAGGAGGCAGGCATCCACCACGTCGTCGATGTAGACGAAGTCCCGTCCACCGGAAGGGGATGCGAGGCGCGGAGAGCGTCCGTCGAGGAAGGCCCTGGCCGCGTTGGGGATCAGCCGGACCGGGTCGTCCCAGGGGCCGTACGGGGAGAAAAGACGCAGCGTGACGACGGGAAGCCCCCGCGAGATCGCGGCCGCGCGGCACCAGAGGGTCGCCCCCGCCTTCGAGGCGCCGTAGGCGTCCACCGGCGCCGTTTCGTCACCCTCCGACATGGGGGCGGTCTTCATTCCGTATTCGGACGAACTCCCTGTGTGGACGAACCGGTCGAACCCGGCCTCCTCGCAGGCCGAGAGGAGGTGAAACGTTCCGGCGAGGTTCGTCCCGAAGATCGCCGCCGCGTCGGTCTGCCCGGGGTGGCCGCCCCACGAGGCGCAGTGGAAGACCGTCCGCGGCCGAATCCGGCGGACCGCCGTCCGGAGGGAGGCGGGGTCGGTCAGGTCCGCGTCGTGCCGCTCCAGACGGCAGGGGATGCCGCCGAGGCGCCGGATGTCGGAGGACGACCGCAGGAACACGTGGACGTCGGCGCCGGTTTCGGCGA
>JAJZRM010000378.1 GCA_021802685.1 Deltaproteobacteria bacterium
CGAAGAGTAGTTGCGCGTCGATTTCTCCCTGCCGAAGTTGTAGATCGCCTCGCTCATCAGGTCGACCGCCTCCCGCTCCCCGAGCCGCTTGCGCAGCACGAGGAACAGGTGCGCGTAGACCGCCGCTCGCTGGCGGGTCGCCTGCGCCACCTTTTCGCCGACTTCCGACATAAGCCCCCCTGGTGTTCACCGTTCGAGCGTCAACGTTTGATTGTAAGACCGGCGGGGTCCGGTTTTCACCTGTTTTATCCGAAAAGCGTCACAAGCCACCCAAGGGGGGGGTAGAGCCACTCAAGATGGTTATGGAAGAAAGCACGCGATACTTCCCATGCCCCGATGAATACATGAAATATGCTTGAATATTGATCTTCTTTTTGCCGAAATAACCTATGAAGGTTGTTTGGGAAGAAAGGTATGGACACCAATGATCGTGATGAGAGTCGGATCGCAGGAGCATGGTTCCCCCCCAGCCGCTGAGAAGGCGATAAACATGCTGCGACGGATGATCGCGATCAAGCAGGTCCCATGGCTGGTGTTGGTCGTTTCGCTTACCGCGACAATGGCGGTCTGGCACTACACGAGGACGGATGTCCTTAAACACGCCCGGGTCCATTTTTATTCCATCGCCCAAGAATACAGGGATGACATCATCGACCGGATGCGGAACTACGAAACAGTTCTGTACGGGGGCGTCGGGTTGTTCGATGCGTCGGATGATGAGGTTTCGCGGGATTCCTGGCGGAGATATCTCCAGGCCTTGCATATCGAGCGGGAATTTCCGGGCACCCGGGGAGTCGGTTTTTCGAAACGGATCTCCCCGCGGGAGAAGGCCTCTCATGTCCGGCAGGTCCGCGCGAAGGGGTTCCCCGAGGTTTTCATCTGGCCGGAAGAACGTTCCGAATATACGTCGGTCATTTTCCTGGAGCCGTTTTCCGGGCGGAATTTGCGGTCATCCAGCTACGACATGTTCTCCGATCCGGTACGCCGCGCCGCCATGGAGCGGGCGCGGGACGAAGGAAGCGCGATGCTGTCGGGCAAAGTCATCCCGCTCCAGGAGACGGACAAGGACAAGCAGAACGGGATCCTGATGTATGCCCCGGTTTACCGCAGGGGCATGCCGAACGGCAACGTGGAGGAGCGTCGCGCCGCGCTGACCGGGTATGTCTACTGCTTCCTCCGGGTCGACGATCTGATGGATGGCGTCCTGAGGAAGGCGGTCGGCAAGACCGACATCGTTATTTACGACGGCAAGGAGGAGAGTGCGGAAAACCTCCTGTATGCCAACGGCGCGGAAAAAACCGTGGCGAAAGAACGGGGTAACTTCCGGTCCGCGTTCACCGAAACCTTGACATTCGATCTGTACGGAAGAACGTGGACGATCCGGTTCGGATCCCTTCCTCCTCTTGAAGCGACGATTGACATGGAAAAACCGCTTTACGTGCTGTTCGGGGGTATCGGCATAAGTCTTTTGCTCTTCGGGACCACCTTCGCGCTGGCCCTCCGTTACAAGGCGCTGGCCAGGATAAAGGAAGCGGAAGAAGCGCTCCGCGAGGCGAACATCCGACTGGAGACCCGGATTCTTGAACGGACCGCCGATCTTTCGAAAACCAATGAGTTGCTCCGCCAGGAAATCGTCCTGCGGGAAAAGGCGGAGGAACAGATTCGAAAAAGCCTGCATCGGGAGTCCGCTCTCCGGAAGACCAACGAGAAGATATTGTCGGGAATCAACTTCAACGAGGTGTTCGGAATCGCATGCGATGCGGTCGTGGAGATGGGGTATCGCATGTGTTGGATCGGACTGGCCGAAGCCGATTACACCGTGCGGCCGATCGCCGCCCGAGGATTCGACGAAGGCTACCTGGAAACGATCCGGGTGCGCTGGGATGAATCGCCGGAAGGAAGGGGGCCCTCCGGGATCGCGATTCGAACAGGTCGCCTGTGCGTAATACAGGATCTCCAGGGGGAGAACCTGTATGCCCCCTGGCGCGAGAAGGCGATTGAACGCGGATATCTTTCTTCAGCGGCGTTCCCGATGGTATCGGGGGAAGGGGAAGCGATCGGCGTTCTGAATGTCTACGCCGGGAAGGAAGAGGCCTTCGACGAGGAGGAAATCTCCCGGTTGGAGATGTTTTCCCGGCAATGTGCGATCGCAATCATCAGCGCCCGGCGGCTGGAGGAATTACGGGATACGAGCCGGCGCCTGGCCTTCCATGTGAACCGGATGCCGCTCGGGTACATTGCGCACGACCGGGAATTCCGCATCGTGGGGTGGAATCCCGCCGCGGAGCGGATCTTCGGGTGGTCGGCCGAAGAGGTAAAAGGAAAACACCCCTTTGAGTTGTTCGTACCGCTGGAGATGCAGGCCCATGTAAGCGGCATCTGGGCGAAACTCCGCGAGGGGGAGGAATCCTCGCGAGACTCAGTGGGGCCCGCCATTCGCAAGGACGGCACGACGGTTGACTGCGAGTGGTTCAGAACGCCGTTGCGGGATGTCACAGGAGCAATGACCGGCCTCCTTACCATGGTTCACGACGTCACGGAAAAGACCCGGTTGGAGAAGCAGCTCCTGGTGGCGCAGAAAATGGAGTCCGTGGGCACCCTCGCGGGGGGCATCGCGCACGATTTCAACAATTCCCTGACGGGGATCGTCGGATTCGGGGAACTCTTGCGCATGAGGATGGCGGGAGACGAGCAGGCGTTGCATGATCTGGACGAGATCCAGCGTTGCGCGGAACGGGCGGCCACATTGACGCGGCAGCTGCTGACCTTCGCCCGCCGCCAGGTCACGGAGCCTGTGAATTTGAACTTGAACACCGTGGTTGCGGATCTGATGAAGCTGATCGGCAAGGTGGTGGGCGAGCATATCGAGGTAAAAACATCCCTGGAAAAGAACGTTCCGACCATCCATGCCGATCGCGGGCAGATCGAACAGGTGCTCATGAACCTTTGCCTGAACGCCCGGGATGCGATGCCGGAAGGCGGGCGGCTCACGGTCGAAACCGGGGACGTGGATCTGGAGGAGGAGTATGTCCGCCGGAACCCGTACATGAAGCCAGGGAGATACGCCCTGCTTACGGTTTCCGACACGGGGGTCGGGATGGATGAAAAGACCCGCGAGCGGGTGTTTGAACCGTTTT
>JAJZRM010000379.1 GCA_021802685.1 Deltaproteobacteria bacterium
AGCGCGTGTACTGCGTGATCTTCCGGCGCCCCAGCGCCCCTTCCTTGGAGAGCTTCTCGAGGTGCGGGATGACGACGGTGAGCAGCTGGAGGATGATCGAGGAGCTGATATACGGCATGATCCCCAGGGTGAAGATGGAGAACCGCGCCAGCGCGCCCCCGGAGAACATGTCGATCATCCCGAACAGGGTCCCCGCCTGGGCGTCGAACACGGATTTCAGGGCCAGGTTGTTGATCCCCGGGGTGGGGACATGGATTCCGATGCGGTACACGATGAGCAGGAGCGCGGTGATGAAGATGCGTCGCTTCAGCTCCGGCACGCGCGCGATGTTCTGGAAACCGCCGATCACGGGGATCAGACCTCCACGGTTCCGCCGGCGGCAAGGACCTTTTCAACGGCCGCCTTGCTGGCGCGATCGACCTTCACGGTGAGTTTCCGGTCGACCACGCCTCCCCCGAGGAGCTTGATCCCGGTCGCCGCGCCCTTCACGAGCCCTTCGCCGCGCAGGACGCCGGCGTCCACGATCGACTCCGGCGGGAACCGGTTCAGGTCCTTCACGTTGACGATCGCCCACTCCTTCCGGAAGAGGTTGGAGAAGCCGCGCTTGGGGAGGCGCCGCTGCATCGGCATCTGGCCGCCCTCGTATCCCGGCTTCGTTCCGCCGCCGCTGCGGGCCCGAAGCCCCTTATGCCCTTTCCCGGCGGTCTTCGCCAGGCCGGACCCCTTGCCGCGGCCGACGCGTTTCCTCTGGCTTTTCGCCCCCTCCGCGGGGCGCAGATCCGAGAGTTTCATTTCGTATCCCCCACCTCTTCCATGCGGACGAGGAACTTGACCTTTTCGACCATCCCGCGGATCTCCGGGGTGTCCTGCCGGACGACCGCCCGGTTCAGTCGGGTAAGCCCCAGTCCCCGAACGACCTTCCGGTGGTATTCGTCCCGGCCGCTCAATCCCTTCACCAGGGTGATGCGAAGTTCTCCGCTCATGCCGTCGCCTCTTCTTCCTTCGGGCCGCGGACCCCGGCGATCTGCTCGACGGTCCGCAGTTGCGAAAGCCCTTCGATGGTCGCCTTCACGAGGTTGTGCGGGTTGTTGCTGCCCAGCGATTTCGTCAGCACGTTCGTGATTCCGCTGGACTCGACGACCGCGCGGACGCCGCCCCCCGCGATGACGCCGGTGCCGGGGGAGGCGGGCCGGATGACGACCCTGCTGGCGCCGAACTCGCCCAACACTTCGTGGGGGATCGTGCCGTTCACCAACGGGATGCGGATCAGCGACCGTTTCGCGTTCTGCACGGCCTTCTTGATCGCGTCGGGCACCTCGTTGGCCTTCCCCAACCCCGTCCCCACGTGCCCGTTCGCGTCGCCGACGACCACGACCGCGCTGAAGGAGAACCGCCGTCCGCCCTTCACGACCTTGGCCACCCGGCTGATATGAACCACCCGGTCCTTCAAATCCAACCCTTCCGGATTGACTCTTTTCAAACCTTCCTCCCCGTGCGATCGAAAAAGTATGCGGTCCTTAAAGTCAAAACTCGAGCCCCGACTCCCTTGCCCCCTCCGCCAGCGCCTTGATGCGGCCATGGTAGAGGAACCCGTTCCGGTCGAACACCACGCGGCGGATGTTCTTCTCCACCGCCTTCTTGCCGATCAGCTGGCCGACCTTCTTCGCGGCGTCGCTCTTGTCGAGTTCGCCGATCTCGGTACGGATCTCCGCGGAGAGGGTGGAGGCCGCGAGGATGGTGGAACCCGTGGAATCGACCACCAGCTGCGCGTAGATATGCTTCGCGCTGCGGAAGACCGACAACCGCGGCCGCTGCTCGGTGCCGAAGATCCGTTTCCGGATCCGGGTTTTCCGGTTCTGTCGTGCGGTTTCCCGCTGATTCTTCTGGCTCATGGCTTTCGGATCCCCGTCGTTTGAAGGATTGCGCTTTCGCCTTTTATTTTCCCGCCGCCTTGCCGACCTTCTTCACCAGACGTTCGCCGCGGTAGCGGATACCCTTGTTCTTGTACACGTCGGGCTTCCGCAGCTTGCGGATCCGGGCCGCGGTCTGCCCCACCAGCTCCTTGTCCGATCCGCTCACCTTGATGACCGTGTTCGCCTCGACCTCCGCGGTGATCCCCGGCGGAAGCGGGAAAATGACCGGGTGGGAGTACCCCAGCGCCAGATGGAGGCCGCCGGGTTTCACCTCGGCCTTGTAGCCGACGCCGACGATCTCGAGGGTGCGGGTGAAGCCCTCGCCGACGCCCTGGACCATGTTGGCGAGGAGGGTCCGGTACATCCCGTAGAGGTTCCTCGCGCCCTCGTCGCGCAACGTGACCGTCGCCGCCGATCCCGAAACCTCGACGGCGACGCTGCCGGGGATGGGACGGGAAAGGGTCCCCTTCTTTCCGGTCACGGTCAGCGCGCCGTCCCCCACTTCCACTTTCACTCCGGCGGGGATGGCCACCGGCTTTTTCCCGATTCTCGACATCGTTTCACTCCTCCGTGAAAAGAACAACGGAACCCGTCTACCAGACCTCGCAGAGCAGCTCGCCGCCGACGGAAAGCTTCTTCGCCTTTTCTCCGGTCATGACTCCCTTGGACGTGGAGATGATGGCGACGCCGAAACCGTTCTTGACGGTCGGGATATCGTCCTTCCCGACGTAGATCCGGCGGCCCGGCCGGCTCATGCGGCGCAATCCCTTGATGGCGTATCCCGCCTCGGGCGTCATCTTGAGGGAGATCCGCAGGCGGCTGAGGTTCTTCTCGGCGACGACCCGGTATCCCTTGATGAAACCTTCCTCTTTCAGGATCTGGACGATGTTCTGGAGAACGCCGGTCGCCGGCACCTCGAGTTGATCGAACCGGGCCATCTGCGCGTTCCGCAACCGCGCCAGGAGATTCGAAATGTGATCGTTGATCGCCATGGCCCCCCCTACCAGCTCGCCTTGATCACGCCGGGCAGCTCGCCGCGCAGGGCGAGTTCCCTCAGGCAGATCCGGCAGAGCTGGAACTTGCGGTAGAAAGCGCGCGGCCTTCCGCAACGCGGGCACCGGTTGTACTTGCGGACCTTGAACTTCGGCGTCCGTTTCGCCTTCGCGATGAGCGATTTCTTTGCCAACGTCTGTTCTCCTCTCTCCCGCCCGG
>JAJZRM010000380.1 GCA_021802685.1 Deltaproteobacteria bacterium
TGGCCTCCGCGTATCCCGGCACGCCCAGCACGGAGATCCTCGAGAACTTCGCGAAGTTCGAGGGGGTTTGCGCGGAGTGGGCCCCGAACGAGAAGGTGGCCGTGGAGGTCGCCATCGGGGCTTCCATGGCGGGCGTCCGGGCGCTGGCGGCGATGAAACACGTCGGCGTGAATGTGGCGGCCGACCCGATCTTCACAGCCTCCTATACCGGGGTCCGGGGGGGGCTGGTCATCGTCACCGCGGACGACCCGGAGCTGCACTCCTCCCAGAACGAACAGGACAACCGCCATTACGCGGCGGCGGCGAAGATCCCCATGCTCGAGCCGTCGGATTCCTCCGAGGCGAAGGATTTCACGCGCCTCGCGTTCGAACTCTCCGAGAAGTTCGACACCCCCGTGTTCCTGCGCACCACCACCCGGATCTCCCATGCCAAGAGCGTCGTGCGCCTGGAAACGCCTTCGGGTCCGTCCTTCGCCCCGGGGTTCACGCGCGACCCCGCCAAGTGGGTGATGCTGCCGCAGAACGCCAAGCGCCGTCACGCCGCGGTCGAGGAGCGGACGAAGGCGCTGCGTTCGTTCGCGGAAACGTTCGAGGGGAACCGGATCGAGTGGGGCGACCGCTCGCTGGGGATCGTTACGGCCGGGGTCTCCTACCAGTATGTGAAGGAGGCGTTTCCGGAAGCGTCGGTCCTGAAGATCGGACTGGCGTACCCGCTTCCGGAACGGCTGATCCGTGAATTCGCCGGCGGGGTGTCCCGCCTGGCGGTGGTGGAAGAGCTCGATCCGTACCTCGAGACGCACGTCCGTTCCCTGGGGATCCCCGCCGAGGGGAAGGATCGGATCCCGATCGTCGGGGAGCTCGATCCCCGGATCGTTCGCGAGTCGATAACGGGGGAAGCGATCCCGGTGCGCGCCCCGGAAACGGTCCCCCTCCGGCCGCCGAACCTGTGCCCCGGCTGCCCCCACCGGGGGCTCTTCTTCGCCCTGAAGAAGCTGAAGGTGACCGTCACGGGGGACATCGGCTGCTACACCCTGGCCGCCCTCCCCCCGCTGGAAACGATGGACAGCTGCGTCTGCATGGGCGCCTCCATCGGGAACGCCCACGGGATGGAGAAAGCCCTCGGGCCGGAAGGGACGGGGAAGGTCGTGGCCGTCATCGGCGACTCCACGTTCCTCCATTCCGGCGTCGCCGGTCTGATGAACATCGTCTACAACCGCGGCGCCTCGACGGTGATCCTGCTCGACAACGGCACGACGGCGATGACGGGGGCGCAGGAGAACCCCGCCACGGGGAAAACGTTGCGCGGGGAACCGACCCGCCGGCTGGACCTGGCCGCGCTGTGCCGGGCCATCGGCGTGGAGCACGTCTACACCGTCAACCCGCACGACATGGAGCGGACCGAGGCCGTCCTGCGCCGCGAGGTCAACCGCCCCGAGCCGTCGGTGATCATCACCGAGGCGCCGTGCGTCCTGCTGCCCGACCATCGCAGGAAGCAGCGGCCGGTGTACGAGGTGATCCCCGATCTGTGCACGGGGTGCAAGGCGTGCTCCAAGCTCGGGTGCCCCGCCATCGAGTGGGTCCCCCTCACTTCGGAGGAGGCGAACGCGTTGGGGAAGAAACCCGCGCGAAAAGGGATGGCCCGGATCAACCCGCTGCTGTGCGACGGCTGCAACCAGTGCCCACCGCTGTGCAAGGTCAAGGCGATCCTGGAGAAAAAGGCGTGACCGCCGAACGGGGGGACGTTTTCCTGGCGGGCGTCGGCGGGCAGGGCACTCTCCTGGCCTCCGAGATCCTCGGCGAGGCGTTCCTCCGGTCGGGCTACGACGTCAAGAAGAGCGAGGTCCACGGGATGGCGCAGCGGGGCGGGGCGGTGACGACCCACCTGCGCTACGGCCCGAAGGTGTATTCCCCCCTGATCGAGCCGGGACGGGCGGACCTGCTGATCGCGTTCGAGAAGATCGAGGCCCTCCGCTTCGCCCACTATTTGCGGCGCGGGGGGACCATGGTGGTGAACGCCCAGGAGATCTTCCCGCCGTCGGTGGCTACGGGGCGGGAGAGCTACCCGGCGGACGTGTCGGAGCGGCTCGCGGCGGTGACGGACCGGTTGTTCCTCGTGGACGCCCTGGCGGCGGCGCTGTCGCTTCGCGAGGTACGGTCCGTGAACATGGTAATGGTCGGCGCGGCGTCCCGCTTTCTCCCGCTGCCGGAAAGCGCGTACGAGGACGCCTTGAAGGGCAGCCTGCCGGAACGGATCGTGGAGGTGAACCTCCGGGCGTTCCGCTCGGGGCGGGCGTTGACGTCGGACGGCGCGGACACATACACAGCACGAGGGGGACGGCGATGATCTGGAACGAGGAGTTCGAAACCCTTCCGAGGGAAGCGCTCGAGGCGCTCCAGCTGAAGCGGTTGCGCGGTCTGGTGGACCGGGTCCACGCGACGGTGCCGTTCTACCGGAAGAAGCTCGAGGGGCAGGGGTACCGGGCGGGGGACGTCCGGTCGCTGGAAGACCTCTCCCGCCTTCCGTTCACCACGAAGACGGACCTGCGGGACACCTACCCGTTCGGCCTGTTCGCCGTGCCGATGGAACGGGTGGTGCGGATCCACGCCTCTTCCGGCACCACCGGGAAGCCGGTCGTGGTCGGGTACACCCGGCGGGACATCGACACGTGGGCCGAGCTGATGGCCCGGACGCTCTCTTGCGGGGGCACGACGAACGGGGACGTGGTCCAGAACGCGTACGGGTACGGGCTCTTCACGGGGGGCCTCGGGGGCCACTACGGGGCGGAAAAGATCGGCGCGGCGGTCATTCCCGTGTCCGGGGGGAACAGCAAGCGGCAGATCATGCTGATGCAGGATTTCGGCTCCACGATCCTCCTGTCCACGCCGTCTTACGCCCTGAACCTGGCGGAAGTGATGGCGGAGGAAGGGGTGGATCCCGCGACGCTGAAACTGAAGTGCGGCCTCTTCGGCGCCGAGCCGTGGAGCGAGGCCATGCGCCGGGAGATCGAGAAGAAGCTTCGGATCAGCGCCCTCGACATCTACGGGCTCTCCGAGGTGATCGGCCCCGGCGTGGCGTCCGAGTGCCTCG
>JAJZRM010000381.1 GCA_021802685.1 Deltaproteobacteria bacterium
GATTTATCAATTCGCCAAAAAATGGGAAAAGAAGCGTTAAAAGCAAGGAATTGGGTTGACTCGAATAAGATGACAGAGCGATTCTTGGATGCATTACAGATACAGGAAAAGTTTATTGAGTTAATTTAATAATAAAATTTATGCTGTTAGGTTAGAAACAGGATTGATTTAAGAAAATGTTTGTACAGACATAGTTATATGTTTGACATCCGGTATAAAGATGTAACAAAAAAATATCCCTAATTCTAAAATAGTCGAACATGCAAAACCCGCAACATCTTGAAAGAAAAGGCTTTTCATTGTCTTTGACTTGTGTAATAATTGCCGGGAATTGAAGTAAATCCACGAAAACCCGGTGAAACGATGCAGCCGAAACTGCCCCCGGACACCCGACCACAACCTGACCTGTTCCGCTCTCGTCTCGACAACATGCTCAACCGACGACACCCCCTGTACCGGCTGGCCCACAAAATCGACTGGGGATTTTTCGAGAAGGAGTTCGGCCCCCTCTATGTCGAGAAGGTGGGGCGCCCCGGGTTGCCGATCCGCCTTATGGTGGGGCTTCACTTCTTGAAGCACGCCTTCGGGGAGAGCGACGAATCGGTGGTGGATCGATTCGTGGAGAATCCGTACTGGCAGTACTTCTGCGGGTTCGAATATTTTCAGCACACGTTTCCGCTGGACCCCACCTCCCTGGTGCGGTGGCGCAAGCGGATCAAACCGGAAGGGATGGAAAAGCTGCTGCAGGAGACGATCGCCACGGCGCAGCGGGGAGATCTTCTGCGAAAAAGCGACGTGGCGAGGGTGAACGCGGACACGACGGTTCAGGAGAAGGCGATCGCTTTTCCCACGGACGCACGGTTGTATCACAAGATGCGCAGGACGCTGGTGACGGCGGCTCGTTGCGAAGGGATCGAACTTCGCCAGAGCTACGAGCGGGTGGGGAAGCAGGCGCTGCTCCTGCAAGGCAGGTACGGTTATGCCCGCCAGCCGAAGCGCTCGAAGCGGGAGACGAAGCGGCTTCGGACGTACCTGGGCCGTGTGATGCGGGACATCCGTAGAAAATGCCCGAAGCCGGAGGGAAGATTGTCGAACCTTCTTTCCACGGCGGAGAAAATCTTCCGACAGAAGCGGAACGACAGCCACAAGCTGTATTCGGTGCACGCTCCGGAAGTTGAATGCATCGCGAAGGGGAAGGCGCACAAGAAATACGAGTTCGGTTGTAAAGTTCCAGTTGTAACGACGTCCCGGGGGAACTGGGTGGTCGGCATCGACGCGCTGCACGGGAATCCGTTCGACGGGCACACGTTGAAACGTTCCATCGGCCAGGCGGAGCGATTGACGGGATGGACGGTGTCGGACGTTTTCTGCGACCGGGGGTACAAAGGAGCGCAGCAGACGATGCCGGAGAAAAGCATTCACATGACAGCTCGGAAGAACAAGGCGATCCGAAGATGGTTGAAACGAAGGGCGGCGATCGAGCCGATCATCGGGCACCTGAAATCGGACAATCGGATGGATCGGAATCACCTCAAAGGGGAAGACGGGGACCGCATGAACGCGATCCTGGCCGGATGTGGGTTCAACCTGAGGAAGCTCCTGAGGAGCTTCTTCACGTTCGTCTTCGGCTGGCTTCAGATTCATCATTCCGAGGGAGATGCCGGCTATCCCGGCAGGTTCTTGGCTCCTATGGCGGCCTGAAACGGGTTTATCAGGGACGACTAGTTGAGACTACGTCGAGGAGCCCGACCGAGCGCAACGCAGTAGACATGCCTGTATCCGCCGCCGTAGTAGAAGCCTGGCGAGATATGCGGGCCAGGCGGACGTGCGGCCGCGTCATTTGACGGCTACCCCGGCGAGTGCGACCAGGACAGCGGCCACCGTGAGCCACACCGGCGTTCCGGGGGCGCCTTCTCCCGTCTCCACCAGACCGAGAAAACTCTGGAGCGGCCGGCCCAGGAAGCCGGCCCCCGGAAGGCCCGCCGCCAGTGAGGCCGCCGCCAGCAGAAGCAGAGGCACGACCATGACCGGCCCCGATTCCCGCGGGAGACCCGCGGGGTGCTCCTTGGGCGCGACCTCCTCGACCGCGCGGCCGGTCCCCCCGGCCGCCGCCGAGGATCCCGGCCCGAAGAACACCAGGAACACCAGGCGGAACACATAGAAGGCGGTCAGGAAGCTCGCCGCGAGCAGCATGAGCAGCAGCGCCGGGTGGCTCGCGGCCACCACGCCCAGGATCTCCTCTTTACTCCAAAAACCGGCAAAAGGCGGAACGCCGGCCAAGGCGAGCGCGCCGACCACAAAGCTCCCCGCGGTGAGGGGCATGCGGCGCGCGAGGCCCCCTAGCTCCTCGACCACCTGCCGGCCGGTGGCGTGGATCACGCTGCCCGCCCCCAGGAAGAGCGTGGCCTTGAACCAGGCATGGGTGAACAGGTGGAACACCGCCGCCGCCGGAGCCCCCGCTCCCAGGGCGGCCACCATGAAGCCGAGCTGGCTGATGGTGGAGTAGGCCAGCACTTTCTTGATATCCCGCTGGGTCGCGGCGATGGTGGCGGCCATCAAGGCGGTGAAGGCTCCGATCCCGGCCACCACGTCCAGGGCGGCCGGCGAAGCCGCGAAGATGGCAAAGGTGCGGGCCACCAGGTACACGCCGGCCGCCACCATGGTGGCCGCATGGATGAGGGCCGAGACGGGAGTGGGACCCTCCATGGCGTCGGGGAGCCATACGTGCAGGGGAAACTGCGCCGACTTACCCGCGGCCCCGGCGAAGAGCAGCAGGGGGATGGCGGTGGCCCAGGCGCCGCCGAGACCCCCGCCCTGGGCTTCGGCGAAGACCGCCCCGTACTCCAGGGAGCCGGTCTGCCGCACGATGGCGAAGATCCCGACAAGCAGGCCCAGATCACCGATACGCGTGGTCAGGAAGGCCTTCTTGCCCGCGGCGGCGGCCGCCGGCCGCTCGAAATAGTAGGAGATGAGCAGGTAGGAGCTGGCGCCCACCAGCTCCCAGGCCACGTAGAGCAGGAAGAAGTTGGCGGCCAACACCAGCAGCAGCATGGCTCCGATGAACAGGGAGAGCTCGGCGAAGT
>JAJZRM010000382.1 GCA_021802685.1 Deltaproteobacteria bacterium
TGTCGGACAGGCCGCGCCCCTCGCCTCCGAGGAGCTCCCTGATCTTCACGCTGGCAAATATCCCGTCGAAGGCGGGCTGGAACCTCGGGAAGACGTACCCGCCGGAGCCGTCACCGGCGAAGACCACGCCTTCGCGCGCCGCCGTCTCCGTCAACGAGCGCGGCAGCGTCCGCGTCCGGACCACGTCCATCCCGAACCGCGCGGCGATCTTCTCGATGTTGCGGGAGGCGGTGACGGGCACCCCCACCAGCCCTTGGCGCGCCTGCCGGCACGCGAGGAGACAGACCACCTGGAGCGCCGTCGCGTCGGATAGGGTGTCCCCCTTCTCGTCCACGAGAAAGATCTTCTCGCCGCCCGTGTCCAGCATCACGCCGAGATGGGCGTTCAAGGAACGGGCGATCGCCGCCAGGTGGAACATCCCCTTGTCGAATTCCTCCCGGGTGCGGGTGATGCGCGCTGAATCGAGGATGGCGTTCAGGGCCACCGTCTCGACGCCCAGCTTCCCCAGGATCCGCGGGAAGATGACGGAAGAGGAGCCGAAGGAGTAGTCGAGGACGATGTTGTAGTTCCGCGAGGCGATCGCCTTCGTGTCCACGGACTTGAGGAACCCGTCGACGTAGAGGTCGAAGCCTCCGACGGGGAAGGTGATCACGCCCGTTTCCTCGATGTCCGCCCGGACGAAGTCCTCCCGGAAGAAGAGGTTCTCCACGGTCTTCTCCATCCCCATGGACAGGTCGAGCCCGGTGTCGTCGAAGAACTTGAGGTCGACGAAGGAGGGGTTGTAGGGGCTCTTCCTGGTGTGCACCCCGCCCCGCTCCTCGACGTGGGAGCGCGACAGGTACCGCGCCACGGGCAGCGGCGTGACCCCGTAGTCGTGCACGTCCACCCCGACGGAGAGCATTCCCGTCATGATCGCCCGGTTGATCATCCGGGACACCTTGTGGCTGTCCCGGCTGGTGGACAGGGCCACCTTCCGGCCGAAGGTCGCGGCGTAGGAAGCCCCGAGCTTCGCGGCGAACTCCGGGGAGATCTCGATGTTCGCCAGTCCGACGATACCGTACGCGCCGAAGAGGGAACGCGCCCACTTCTCCCCCCAGATGAGGGAGGAGGAGAGGACCGCGCCGTCCTCAACGACCTTGTGGGGCCACACCTTGACGTTCGCCTTGACCACCGCGTCGGTCCCGATGGTGCAATGGTCGCTGATCACCGCCCGCTCCGCGAGGAACGCGCCGTCGTGGACCTTCGAGTCGAAACCGATGATGTTCTCGAGGATCCGCACCCCCTTGCCCACCTCCACCCGGGGCCAGAGCACGGAGGACTGGATCACCGAACCGTCCTCGATGACGCACCCGTCCCCCGCGACGACGTTTTTCAGCGTAACGCCGGACCCGACGACGCAATCCTTCCCCAGGAGGACGTTCTCGAGGTCGGCGGTGTAGTCCACCCTGGAGTTCTCGCCGATCCAGACGTTCCGGCTGCCCGCCTTCTTCCCGTCGAAGTCGATCCGCACCTTTCCCCCGAGAATGTCGAGGTGGACGTTCAGGTATTCGTCCAGGTTCCCCACGTCCTTCCAGTACCCCTCCGCGACGTACCCGAACAGGCGGTCCCCCCGCTGGAGCATCGCGGGAAAGAGGTTCTTGCTGAAGTCGAAATCCTTTTTCGGCGGAATGCGGGAGAAGACCTCGGGCTCGATGATGTAGATCCCCGTATTGATCGTGTCGGAGAACACCTCTCCCCAGCCGGGCTTTTCGAGGAACCGCACGATCCGCCCGTCCTCCTCCGTGATGACGATCCCGTACTGGAGCGGGTTGGGAACGCGCGTGAGGACGACCGTGACCGCCGCCTGCCGCTCCTTGTGGAAATCGATCGCCCGGGAGAGGTCGAAGTCGGTGATGATGTCCGCGCTGATCACGAGGAAGGTCTCGGTGAGCCTGGCCTCCGCGCACTTGACCGCGCCGGCGGTCCCGTAGTCCCCCTCGGCGGCGAAGTGGTTCATCCTCGCCCCCCACCGGGACCCGTCGCCGAAGTAGGAGCTGATCTTCTCGGGAAAGAAGTAGAGGAGCACCTCGTGGTCGAGGATCTCCCCTTTCACCAGGAGCCGGACGACCTGTTCCATCATCGGGCGGTTCGCGACGTACGCCATCGGTTTCGGGAGTTTCTCCGTCAGCGGGCGCAGCCTCGTGCCGAATCCTCCAGCCATCACGACCGCCTTCATGGGCCGGCCCTCCATGGAAGATGTCTTTGCGGCGTCACAGGGAGCGAATGAGGCGCAACATGCCGAAAAACCCGAAGGACAGGGCGAAAAACGCGAGACACGCGGCGCAGGCGCCGACGACGATGCGGTACGCGCGGTCGGTGAACCGCCCCCGCCCCGCCGACACCGCCGTCCCGACGAAGAGGTACCACGCCGCGTCCGCCAGGATATGGCCGGAAAAGAACGCCAGCACCCCGACCGCGCCTTGGCCGCGCGACAGGAGCAGGTATCCCAGGCCGATGGTCGCCCACCAGAGGGACCAGTACGGGTTCGAGGCGGAGGTGACGATCCCGTCGATCACGGGGCGCATCCATCCGCCGGCCGCGGAAATCGTTCCTTCCGCCCCGACGCCATCCGCGTCCGCGGCGAACCGGAGCGTGCGGACCTCCTTCGCCATCCCCGCCGCCATCCGGAGGAGCATGGCGCATCCCACCAGGGCGATCGCGGTGACCGCCCGTTCCCCCTTGATCCACTCCACCAGGCCGAACAGGAGCAGGGCCAGAAGGGCCGCTTCGAGAATGGCGTGCCCGAGGACCAGCAGCGGCGCGGCGATGAAACCGCGACGGGATGTGTGGCGGATGGTGACGGCAAGAAGCGGTCCGGGCATCAACGCGCCGGACAAGGCGATGATGAAGGATGATGCGAAGATCGCCGCGGGATTGCCGAAATCCATACTAAGGTTTATAACACAATTTCCCGGCGCCGAATCCGGGCGCGCCTTGCAGGAGGACGCATGACCCAGCGCAACCCCTTCCCCACCGCCGACGTGATCATCGAGGTGAGGGACCGCATCGTCCTGGTTCGC
>JAJZRM010000383.1 GCA_021802685.1 Deltaproteobacteria bacterium
GGCATCCGGGGTTCCTCCTTCCGCCGCGCGGAATGCAGCCGGCGGAGGAGCGGGACCGCCGCCGCGAGGATCAGGGCCGCCAGGGCGAGGAAGACCGGCAGCGAGAACGGCGCATGCGGCATATCCGGGGTCTTCGGGGGGAATTGCAGATACGCCGCGAGCGGCTTCCCCATGACCGCCGCGCCCGCCATCGGCAGGAGGAAAACGAACGACGCGGCGATGAACAGGCGGGGAAAACTCCCCCGGAGCGGATCTGCCGCGTGCGGGCCGGATCGTTCCATTTCATGATTGTGCCATTCCGCGACCGCGATTGTCGCGCCTGTCTTTCATGATATTGATGGTGCGGTTTTTGCTTTTTCGGTAGATTGGGAGATCAGTTCAGGCGAATGATACGCGAGGTTACCGGCGGGTCATGATGGACGCGGATCGGCTGCAGGGAATCATTGCGCTCGGCGAAGCCGTCGACAGGGAATTCAAGTCCGATCGCCGGAAGATTTCCGATGCGGAGATCTACGAGGAAGTCGTCGCCATGGCGAACGCGGACGGCGGCGTTCTGTTGATCGGCATTGAGAACGACGGGACGATTTCCGGAGCACAGCCGCGCCATGAAGAAACGACCGATCCCATCCGCCTCCAATCCGCCATCTTCAATAACACGTCTCCGAACATCAACACGCGGATTTCCGTTTCGGAAGTGCAGGGGCGGAAGGTGATCGCCATCGAGGTCGACATCTACCCGGAGATTTGCGCTACGGCGCAGGGGAAGGTGGTCCGGCGCATCATCGGTCCGGACGGGAAACCGGCGACGGTTCCCTTCCTTCCGCGAGACCAGCGCTCCCGCCGGGTCGACCTCGGCCTGATCGATTTCTCCGCCCAGCGCATGGAAGACGCCTCCTTCGAAAGTTTCGACCCTCTGGAATTCGAGCGGCTCAGGCAGATGATTACGCGGCTGCGTGGCGATCAGAGTCTGAAGGATCTCTCCAACGAGGACATCGCGAAGGCGCTCCAATTGGTCGAAACGCAGGGCGATCGCCTGGTTCCGAACGTCGCAGGCCTCCTCCTTCTCGGCCGGGAAGAAGTTGTCCGGAAAATACTGCCAACGCATGAGGTCCACTTCCAGGTCCTCGACGTTCAGGGGGATGTGAAGGTCAACGACGTCTTCCATCGGCCGCTCCTGCATGTGCTTTCCGAGGTGGAGTCCCGGTTTGCCGCCCGGAACGAAGAGCGCGAGGTGATGGTCGGAATGTTCCGGGTTCCCGTTCCCGACTACTCTCCCATCGGATTCCGGGAAGCATTGAGCAACGCCCTGCTCCATCGGGATTACACCCGTCTCGACGCAGTGTACGTCCAGTGGCAGCCCGACCACCTGCTGATCACCAGCCCAGGCGGTTTTCCCGTGGGCATCACGGCGGAAAACCTGCTTGTCCACGAGCCGAAACCGAAGAATCCTCGCCTGGCGGCGGCCTGCAGGCGGATTGGCTTGGTGGAGCAGACGGGCCGGGGCGTGGACAAGATCTATATGGGGCAATTGCGTTACGGTCGCCCCATTCCCGACTATACCCGTAGCGATTCCACGGGGGTACGGGTGATCATCCGAGGAGGCAAGCCGTCGCTCGACTTCTCCGCGTTCGTGTTCGAGCAGGAGGGCCAAGGAAAGAAATTGGAACTTGACGACCTGTTGATCCTCAACGCGCTCTTCCACGAGCGGCGGATCGATGTGAAATCCACATGCGCGCTGATCCAGAAGGGGGCTACGGAGACGAAATCGGCGTTGGAGCGGCTTCTCGAACGCGGTCTGGTCGAACCACGAGGGGAGAGGCAGGGCCGCACGTATCACCTCTCGGGCATGGTCTATAAGCGGTTGAATATGGAAGCCGAGTATATCCGCGCAAAAGGATTTGAACCGCACCAGCATGAGCAGATGGTGCTGGATTACGTACGCAAGATGGGCCGGATTACTCGTTCCGAAGCTGCCGATATGTGCCATTTAAGCGGAGACCAGGCGTCTCGCCTCCTGCGTCGTATTTCCGGAAAGCACGAATATTTTCAAATGATTGGAACGCGAAAGGGCGCTTATTATATCTGGTCGGAGCCAGGGGGGTAGGTTGGATATGCGCGGAACGGGGAAAATATATACGCGCTTGAATCCGCTTATATTGGCCCGTATATGAAAAGGGGTGATCAGCCCGGGGCCCGACCGTTCTACAGTTCGATCGCGTCCTTGGGATTCCCGCCTCTTTCTGGAATAACCTCGAATGGAACTATCGGATGAATAAAGCATGAGCGCATTATCCGGAAGGCGTTTGAGTCGTACTATGAGAAAACGATCCTTTCCGAGTCCACGGACCCGAACCTGCTGTACGACTTGGAAAACCGGCTCCTCGGATTCCATGTTTACTCAAAGGCGGACATCGAAGCATTCGCCGCCATCTTCTTCGATCCGAAGGCGACCCAGGACAGGTTGTATGCCGCGCTGGCGCCTTGCGTCGACCGATTCAAGGGATTAACTGTGAATGAACGTCCTGATTTCCGGGGACAGTTGACGAATCGGGTGACCGACGATCAGGATTTCTCGAAATATTTCCTCGACTGGTTTTTCGACCGGTTCCGGGCGGGATTGAAAGATCCGGAACCGGGGTAAATGTCCATACGGGAAACCGTTGCTTTTCTATTTTATCGGGTAGACAATAAAATACGTGATAATCGAATTCGACGACGCGAAAAGCCGGCGGAACGCCAGGGAACGCGGTCTTCCGTTCGACCGGGCCGCCGAATTCGAATGGGAGACGGCAATTTACGAGGAGGACGCGAGGAGAGATTACGGGGAGCGACGAATCGTGGCGATCGGATTCCTCGTAGAGCGCCTGCATGTCCTTTGTTTCACGCCAATCGAGGATGGGGCAAGGATCATCAGCTTCCGGAAGGCCAACAGGCGGGAGGTGAAAGCATATGAGCAGGAAACCGTTGACGGATAAATCCGGGGAAGTCCGGGAGTTGACTCGCGAGGACATCCGGGCCATGCGTCCGGCCGCGGAGGTACTGCCG
>JAJZRM010000384.1 GCA_021802685.1 Deltaproteobacteria bacterium
ACGAGGAGCGGCTGGAGAAGGGGGCGTTGATCGCGGACGCCTTCAAGGGCCTCGAGAAGAAGATCGTGCGGGGGAAGATACTGCGCGAAAAGAAGCGGATCGACGGGCGCGGCCTTTCCGACATCCGGCGGATCTCCTGCGAGGTCGGAGCGCTCCCCCGGACGCACGGCTCCGCGGTGTTCACCCGCGGCGAGACGCAGGTGCTGGTCGCCGCGACCCTCGGAACGAAACAGGACGAGCAGCGGATCGACTCGCTCCTGGGCGACACCACCAAGGCGTTCATGCTCCATTACAACTTCCCGCCTTTCAGCGTCGGCGAGGTGAAGATGCTCCGCTCGCCGGGACGCCGCGAAGTGGGCCACGGGGCCCTCGCAGAGCGCGCGGTGACGAAGGTGCTGCCGCAGAGCGCCGACTTCCCCTACACGGTCCGCGTGGTCTCCGAGGTGCTCGAGTCCAACGGCTCCTCCTCGATGGCGACCGTATGCGGTTCCTCCCTCGCGATGATGGACGCCGGGATCCCCACCTGCGGCGCCGTCTCGGGGATCGCGATGGGGTTGATCAAGGAGGGGGACCAGGTCGCCGTCCTTTCCGACATCCTGGGCGACGAGGACCACCTCGGCGACATGGACTTCAAGGTGGCCGGCACGAAGAACGGCGTCACCGCCATACAGATGGACATCAAGATCGGCGGCGTCGGCCGCGACATCATGCTCACCGCCTTGAACCAGGCGCGGGAGGGCCGCCTCCACATCCTCGGCAAGATGAACGAGGTGCTCCCCGAGCACCGGCCCGAGCTCTCCCCGTTCGCCCCGCGCATCTACGTGATGATGGTGAAGCCCGACAAGATCCGCGAGATCATCGGCCCGGGAGGGAAGATCATCCGCAGCATCCAGGAACAGACCGGCGTGAAGATCGACATCGAGGACGACGGGACCGTCAAGATCGCGGCGGTGAACGCGGACTCGGCGCGGGCGGCCATCGGCATCATCGAGGGGATCGTGCAGGTGCCCGAGGTGGGCAAGGTGTACCAGGGCCGGGTCCGCAAGATCATGGATTTCGGCGCGTTCGTGGAGATCTTCCCCGGGACGGACGGCCTGCTCCACGTCTCCCAAATCTCGAAACACCGGGTCAACGCGGCCGAATGCTTCAAGGAAGGGGACGACGTCACTGTCCGCGTCCTCGAGGTGGACCGGGACGGGAAGATCCGTCTCTCCCACAAGGAGTTCGAGGAGGAGGGGCGCTTCAAGGCCGCGACGGGGCCTCCGCCGGCCTCGGAGAAGGAAGGGGGCTCCGGCAGGGACCGCGACCGGGGCCGCGGGGGACCGAGAGGGCGAAGGTAGCCATCCGAAGCCGATGGCGGTGGAAAGGACAGTCCTCGACAACGGGATCGCCATAGTCACCGAGCGGGTCCCTTACCTGCGTTCCGCCACGGCCGGGATCTGGGTGCCCGTCGGGTCCCGGGTGGAAACTCCGGGAGACAGCGGCATCGCCCACTTCATCGAGCACATGCTCTTCAAGGGGACCGAACGCCGGAAGGCCGTGGACATCTCCAGGGCCATCGAATCGGTCGGCGGGACGATGAACGCCTACACGACCCGGGAGTTCACATACTTCTTCGCCAAGGCCATGGAGAAGGATTTCCCGCTCCTGGTGGACCTCCTCGCGGACATCTACCGGCACTCCGTTTTCGATGAGGCGGAACTTTCCCGCGAGAAGAACGTCATCCTCCAGGAGATCCTCATGGTGGACGACACGCCCGAGGAGTACCTGAACGACTTCTTCAACCTGTCCTTCTGGGGCGGGCACCCGCTGGGGCTGCCCGTGCAGGGAACCGCGGAGAGCGTCGGAGGGTTCGACCGGAGGGCGGTCATGAGGTACTTCGGGGACCGGTTCCGCCGCCGGGGGATCGTCGTGACCGTCGTCGGAAACCTCCCGCATGAAACGGCGGCGGCCGCGTTCGGGGACGCCCTCTCGCCGCTCGACCTGGGGGACCCGCTTGCTCCCGCCCCCTCGACGGAACCGGTCCGCGGGTCGTTCCTCAAGAGAAAGCCGCTCGAGCAGGCGCACCTGTGCCTCGGCGCGCCCGCCGTGTCCCGGCGCAGCGAACGGGTCTTCGCGATGGACGTCGTGAACGCCGTCCTCGGCGGAAGCTCCTCCAGCCGCCTTTTCCAACGGGTGCGCGAAGAACGGGGGCTGGCGTACTCCGTCGGATCCACGCTGTCCGTCTACGCCGACGCGGGGGTCCTCGAGATCTACGTCGGCACGGGGAAGGAGCACGTCGAGGAGATCCTCGGGCTTGCGGGGGACATCGTGGACGACATGCGGGCGGGCGGGATCTCCGGCGACGAGGTGGCGTTCGCGAAAGAGCTGATCAAAGGGAACACCCTCCTGTCGCTCGAGAGCACCGGGTACCGCATGTCGCACCTCGCGATGAACGAGATGTTCCTCGACCGCCTGGAACCGCCCGAAGAGCTCCTGTCGCGCGTGGACGCCGTGACGACGGACCAGGTGCGCGACCTGGCCGCCGAGGTGCTGCGGCGGGACCGGTTCACGCTGGCCGCCGTCGGGGACCTCCCGGAAGGGGAGCTGGCCTTTTGAGCCGGCCCGGGGATTGCGACGTCCGCGTGGTGCTGCTGCGCGGGGGGGACGAGCTGCTCCCCTCGTACCAGACGGACGGCGCCGCGGGGATGGACCTCAAGGCCGCGGTGGACGTCGAGGTGGTCATCCCGCCGATGGGCAGGGCCATGATCCCGACGGGATTGGCGCTGTCCCTTCCGCCGGGGGTGGAAGGGCAGGTCCGGCCCCGCAGCGGGCTGGCGATCCGCCACGGGGTGACGTGCCTGAACAGCCCCGGGACGATCGACTCGGACTTCCGCGGCGAGGTCCACGTGATCCTCGCGAACCTCGGGGAATCGCCGTTCGCGGTCCGGCGGGGGGACCGGATCGCCCAGATCGTGTTTTCGCGGGTGCTGTCGGCGCGCCTCTCCGTCGTGGAGGAGCTCGACGGAACGGCGCGCGGCGCGGGCGGCTTCGG
>JAJZRM010000385.1 GCA_021802685.1 Deltaproteobacteria bacterium
GATGTTGCCGATGAGAAGTCGGTTCAAGGCGTCACCGAGCGTGTCGAGAAGGAATGCGGTCCGGTGAGCGCCCTTGTCACCAGCGCGGGGATCATCCAGCGGCCCTTGCCGCCCGAAGAGCTCCCGCTTGCGGACTGGGACGCCATACAGGCCGTGGACCTGCGCGGAACCTATCTCTGCTGCCGCTCGTTCGGGGGGCGGATGGCAAAGCGATCGAACGGAAGCATCGTGACCATCGCTTCCGTTGCGGGGTCCCGGTCGATGCCCTTGCATTCGTACGCCCCCGCCAAAGCGGCGGTCATCAGCATGAGCCAGTGTCTCGCCACGGAATGGGGCCCCTCCGGCGTTCGGGTGAATTCCGTCTCCCCGGGATTCACGTTGACGCCCGCGCTGAAAGCGGCCATCGCCGCCAAGCAGAGGGATCCGTCCGCTTTCAAGATGTACTCCGCGCTCGGACGTCTCGTGGATCCCATGGAGGTCGGCGAGGCCGTCGCGTTTCTGGTGTCCGACAAGGCATCGGCCATCACCGGCATCGACCTTCCCGTCGACGCGGGATGGCTAGTCGAGCCCAGATGATACAACCATGGTGGCCGGCACAGGCCTAAGTCGGAACCTGTTCACCTGGAAAATCGCCGGCGCGCACGGGGCCTTCGGCAGGCCTGTCGCGGGTGCCGATTTTTCGATGGACGGCGGCATCCCCGTGGCGATGTCTTCGCCCTACCACAGGGAACGGGTCCGGTTCGTTGCGATATGGGAGGCAGCGATGCCTGAAAGGAAGAATTTCGCCATGAAGGATCGCCTCCTTGCGATGATCGAGACGATGATGCTGATTCGCGGGACGGAGAACCGGCTTGCGAAGCTTTTTGCCGACGGCGAGATCCCCGGGTTCATTCATCTGAGCGTCGGACAGGAGGCCGTCGCAGCGGGCGTCATGTCCGCGCTTGGACCCCGGGACACCATTGCCACCACGCATCGCGGCCATGGACACGTGATCGCAAAAGGGATCGGGTTGGAGCGGTTCTTCAAGGAAGTCATGGGGCGTGCGAACGGAATCTGCGCCGGGCGAGGGGGGTCCATGCACGTGGCGGATATGTCCGTTGGCGTTCTCGGGGCGAACGGCATCGTCGGCGCCGGCATCCCCATCGCCGTGGGCAGCGCCTTGGGGCACAAGCTCGGGAAGACGAATGCGATCTCGTCGGTGTTCTTCGGGGACGGTTCGCAGAGCGAGGGCGTGCTCCACGAGTCCTTGAATCTTTCCTCCCTCTGGCGATTGCCGATTCTGTTCGTTTGCGAGAACAACGGCTGGTCGGAATTTTCTCCGACCTCCCGGCAGTTCGCGGGATCCATGGAGGCGCTCGCCCGGGCATTCGGGTTGGCGTATTCGAAAGTCGACGGGAATGACGTCGAGGCGGTGGCGCTGGAGGCGGAAACCGCGGTCGAGAGCCTACGGAACGGCGGGATGCCGCATGTCCTGGAATGCATGACCACGAGAGGGAGAGGGCATTTCGAAGGAGATCCCCAGAAATACCGCGACCCCAAGGAACTGTCCGGGCTCGAGGCGATCGACCCGATTCCCCGGGCGGCCCGGAAGGCTTGCTCGAACCCGGGTGGAGATTCCGCGTTGCGGGCCATCGAGGAACGCGTCGCGTCGCAGATCGAGGAAGCGGTTCGAAGCGCGATGGAAGACGAATTGCCCGATTTTCGCAAGGCCATCGAGGATGTCTACACGAAGAGGCGGGAGGCATAGGCCATGGCGGAAATCCGGTTCGGGAAAGCCGTCACCCAGGCACTCGTGGAGTGCATGGAGAACGATTCCTCCGTAATCGTTCTCGGGGAGGACATCGGGCATGGCGAAGGCTCCTTCAAGGTCACGCGAGGGCTTCTGAAGAAATTCGGACCGGAACGGGTCCTCGACACACCGATCTCCGAGGCCGCGATCGTCGGCGCCGCCGTCGGCGCCGCCATGACCGGCCTGAAGCCCGTTGCGGAGATCATGTTCATGGACTTCATCACGCTGGCGATGGACGCGCTGGTCAACCAGGCGTCGAAGGCCCGCTTCATGTTCGGGGGACAATGCTCCATACCGCTGGTGGTGCGCACCACGCATGGCGGCGGCTTGAACGCCGGCCCCCAGCACTCGCAATGCCTCGAGGCATGGCTCGCCCATGTCCCGGGCCTGAAGGTCGTCTGTCCGAGCAATCCGTCGGATGCGTACCACCTTTTAAAGGCGGCGATCGCCGATCCCGACCCTGTGGTTTTCGTGGAGAACAAGACCCTGTATGCCGTTTCCGGCGACTTCAACCCGGGGGATCCCCCTCAGCAGATCGGGCGTGCCCGGATCGCCAGGGCGGGCGACGACGTAACCATCGTGAGCTACGGGGCCGCCGTGGGCACGGCGCTATCCGCCGCCCAAACCCTGCAGGGGGAAGGAATCTCGGCGGAAGTGGTCGACTTGCGGTCCCTCCAGCCGTGGGACGAAGAGGCGGTGTTCGGCTCCGTGAAGCGGACACATCGCCTCGTGATCGTGCACGAGGCCGTGAGATCGTTCGGTGTCGGGGCGGAGATCGCGGCGCGGGTCGCCGAGGATGCGTTCGACGAACTGGATGCGCCGGTCGTCCGCGTGGGGGCGCCGTTCATGCCTGTTCCCTTCGCGAAGTCACTTGAAAAGCAATACATCCCGGATGCCGCCGCCGTGCTGGCGGGAGTCCGGAAAGCGCTGTCCTAATCAAGGAGGGGTAATCGATGAATGACAACCTGGTTCTGATCGAGAAGAAAGGGCGCGTCGGGATCATGACAGTCAACCGCCCCGAAACGATGAACGCCCTGAACACGCCGATGATGGCGGCTCTCGAGGACGCGCTCAACAAGATCGAGCGGGACAATGACGTTCGCGTCATCGTGATCACCGGGGCCGGCGACAAGGCGTTCGTCGCCGGCGGCGACATCGCGGAGCTGAATTCACGGAGGGGGCTCGCCCATTACTCCGAGTTCGGCGAAGACGTCGAGCGCATCTTTCATCACTTCCCG
>JAJZRM010000386.1 GCA_021802685.1 Deltaproteobacteria bacterium
GCATAAATATTGCTTGTTAACAAATACCCTGCGTTCGAATGGGGAGTGCCTTTGATGCCTGACCGCGAGGTTTCAGGACACGGAAACCTGATACCGCGCGGGAGCCCTTGGTGGAGCATCCCTTCCTTCTACCTTGGGTTGACGATGGCCCCGCGTCCTTCCCTTCCCGCGGGGTCATCGTTTTTTTTGGTGCGCCCGGCAGGGTCAACGTGAATGGAGGCGCGGTGTCGGTGGGGCATCCGACCAGGGCTTCGGGAGCAAGGATCCTGACGACCCTTCTCTACTTGATGGAGGGTCGTGGCGAAAGATACAGGGTTTCCTCCCTCTGCATCGGTGGGGGTGAGGCCGTCGCTGTATTGGTGGAGCGGACGTGATATCAACGTAGATGAGGTACTATTTGAAGGCAGCGGTAATCGTTGTCGACATGCTCATCGACAACCTCAAGACCGGAAGGCACGCAGGCATTGAGGAGCAGGGGATGACGATCGTCCCGGCTCTCAAGTCGCTTCTCGCCCGAAGCCGAGAGCGCGGGTTTCCGATTTTCTACGCGAACGACTCGTTCCTCGCCGGAGACGCTCTGTTTGGCGGAAAGATAAAAGCCCATGCTCTACGTGGCACCCCTGGGGCAGAAGTCATTCCAGAGATCGCCCCGGAACTTGGGGATTTCGTCGTTCCGAAACGAAGGTTCTCGGGTTTCTACAAGACCGACCTGGATCAGTCGTTACGCACCCTCGGTGTGGATACCGTCGCGGTTGCTGGTGTTACGACCACCTTCTGCGTCTTAATGACTGCACTGGATGCCGTCTCCCATGATTTTCGCGCTGTAATCCTGGAAGATTGCTCCGCAGCCCACAAGAGGGAGATCCATGAAACGATCCTCGGCCTTTATCGGAAGAACCCTCTTTGGCCGCTCCTTCGTGTCGAGTCCTCGGCGCAATTTTTAAACGAGGGGCTGAGTATGAAGTAGGCACGGCAGAGAACTCGGAAAAAATGTAAAGATCGAGCCTGTAGCGGGGTTCTTCCTCGACTATGTGAAGGGGTTTGCGCACCGGGACGGGGTCAAGTTCTAGTCCACTCCCGATATGGCCTATCACGGCTGTCCCGATGTCTGAGCTTACTTGGCCGAATAACTTTATGAAATGGAGCACTACCTTGAACATCCTGCTTCCCGTATCCCGCGGCGCCTCGTTCGGCCTTGCCGTGCGTCTTGCGATCGACACCGCGAAAGCCCACGCCGGCCGGATCCGCGTCCTGTCCGTGTTGGACGCGGCGGAGATCCGGCGGATCGAGGCGGGCGCGCGTCCCGGGGCGATCCACTTGGCGCGACGAGCGGCCGACGAGGTCCGCGAGCGGATGACGGCCGAAGGGACGGCCGCGGTCGCCGGGGCGGTGCGCCGATGCGAAGAGGCCGGCATCCCCGTCCAGGGGAAGGTCGTGGAGGGGGAGCTTGAGCGGGAGCTTGTCGCGGCGGCCGGGGCGAACGACCTCCTCGTCTCGGCGACGGCGTCCCACTTCGACCCCGACCTCGAGGACGCTTCGGGGAAGCTCGTCCTGACGGTGATGCGGGAGGGGGGGATTCCGATCCTGCTCTCCGGGGCTTCGTATCGTCCCGTGCACACGGTCGTCGCCGGCTGCGGGGGCGGACCCCGAACCGAGCGGGCGGTGGGGGCGATGGCGCGGCTCTCCCTGTGGAAGGCGGCCCCCCGGGGGATCCTCCTCGCGGTGGACGACGCCCCGGAAGGAGGACAGGAGCGGATCGCCGCCCCGCGGCGGATCCTTGCGGACGCCGGCTACGCGGCGTGGGAGGAGAAGGTCCTCCCCGGGCCGCGCGCGAAGATGTTTCTCTACTTCTGCGATTTGGTCGACGCCGACGTCGCCGTCCTGGGCGGATGGGGCGAGCACCGCTGGGACGACCTCCTCGGGCTGTCGGTCACCGGGCGCCTCCTCAAGGACGGCCGCCGGCACCTGTTCCTCTACATGTAGCGCGGGCGACGGCGGAGCATGCCCTCACACGACCCGGCCGCTCTCGGTCTGTCCCTCCCCCTGGCATCCGTCGTCCCGTTCGTCGGGCTGCTGCTGTCGATCGCCCTGCTCCCCCTGTTCGCCCCTTCGCTCTGGGCCCGCCACTACGCGAAAGTGTGCCTGGCATTCGGCGTCCCGGTGGCGGGCTTCTTTTTGCTGCGCGCCCCGCGCGAGCTGCTGCACACCGTGATCGAGTACGCCTCCTTCCTCGTCCTGCTCGCGAGCCTCTTCACGATCTCGGGCGGGATCCTCCTTCGCGGGACGCTGCGCGGGTCGGCGGCGGTCAATTCCGGGATACTGGCCGTCGGGGCCCTGCTTGCGAACGTCTTCGGGACGACGGGCGCCTCGATGCTCCTCGTCCGCCCGCTGCTGCGCGCCAACGCGCACCGGCGTCGTGTGGCCCACGTCGTCGTCTTCTTCATCTTCGTGGTGGCGAACATCGGCGGGGCGCTCACCCCGATCGGCGATCCGCCGCTGTTCCTCGGCTACCTGCGGGGGGTGCCGTTCTTCTGGACGCTGCGCGCGATGGGCCTGTTGTGGGCCGTCGCCTGCGTCATGGTGATCGGCGTCTTCTACATGGTGGACCGGCGGGCGCTCGCGCTGGAGTCGGTGGAGGAGGCCGAGCGGGGGCCGGCACCCACGGGCGCGCCGGGCACGGCTGCGGCGACCGGGGGGGGGCGCGTTCCGCTGTCGCTCGAGGGGAAGATCAACCTTCCGCTCCTGCTGGTCGTGATCGGGGCCGTCTTCCTGCCGACCCCGTGGAGGGAGATCGCGATGGCCGCGGCCGCCGGCGTCTCCGCGTGGAGGACCCCCGCGGAGGTGCGGGAGGCGAACGAATTCACCTGGTACCCGATCGAGGAGGTGGCGATCCTCTTCGCCGGGATCTTCGCCACGATGATCCCCGCGCTGCTGATCCTCAAGGCGCGCGGGGCGGAGCTGGGGGTCGTCTCGCCGTCCCACTTCTTCTGGGTGACGGGGGCGCTGTCGAG
>JAJZRM010000387.1 GCA_021802685.1 Deltaproteobacteria bacterium
CTGCTCGATCACGATGTAGCCGCCGCTTTTCAGCCAGACCTTCTTGTCGAGGGCGCGGGTCACCTCGATCTCGATGCCGTAGTTGTCGAAGATCGGCTCGGGGCCGTTGTACAGTTCGATGCGGTCATGGATGCGCGGGAAGAACTGCAGGGCGAAGTTCCGGATCCGGTTGTGCTCCTCCGGGGAGTCGACCACGATCCGGTCCGAGTCCGCGGAGAACAGATCCCGCACCGCCCGCATGGACAGGGACAGCTCCCGGTGGATCAGGGCCGGCGCGGCGGCGGTTTCGCTTTTCTTCCGGATCGTCTCCCAGAGGCGGACAAGGTAATCCATGTCGGCCTTGAGCTCCTCCTCCGACCCGCCTTCCGCCGCGGTGCGGACGATGGCGCCCATTCCCTCGGGCCGTATCTCCTCCACGATCTTGGTCAGCCGTTCCCGTTCCGCCGGGTCCTCGATGCGCCGGGAGATCCCGATATGGGAAGACCAGGTGAGGAGCACGAGGTGCCGGCCGGGCAGGGTGATGTGGCTGGTGATCCGGGCGCCCTTCGTTCCCAGGGGTTCCTTGGCCACCTGGACGAGCAGGTGCTGCCCCTCCCGGATGAGGCCCTCGATCGGGGGGAGGAACTGGTCCTGGGGGTAACGGGCGGGGCGGATGCCGATGTCGTCCGGCAGGACCGGCTCCTCCGAAGGGTCGTTGTCGAACTCGAGCTGGGGGGTGATGAAGTCGCCCGCGAAGAGGAACCCGGCCTTGTCCATGCCGATGTCCACGAAGGCGGCCTGCATCCCGGGCAGAACCCGGATGACCTTTCCGTTGTAGATGTTGCCGACGGAGTTCATGTCCTCGCCCCGCTCGATGAGCAGCTCGACGAGGATGCCGGATTCCAGGGTCGCCACGCGCGTTTCGTACGGCGCGGCGTTCACGACGATATGTTTGTTTGCCTTCTGCATTCCGCCTGTCCGCGGCGGGGCGTGAGCTCCGCCGACACTTTCCGCACGCTGAACCGGCCGGGAGGGAGGTCGACGCCCAGCAGGAACGCCGCGGCCTCGAGCGGCCGCACGCCCTTTCCCGTGCCCTGTATGATTTTAATGAAGATCCCTTCTTCATTCACCCCGAAATCGCCGACCAGCGGGCGGAGATCCACCTCGGTCACATGCGTCTCCCGCACGAGGGCCATCGGCGCCTTGTCCGCCGCGCGGAACGCCGCGAACCGTTCCGCGGCGGAATCCGGGGTCACGCCGTCCGGAAGCGGAAAAGGCGGCTCCGGGCGGAGGACGTAGGTGGAGGCCAGGTCGAAGTCGGACAGGCGAGGGGAACCCGGAGGGACCGCCTTCGCCCCGATCACGCGGACGCCCACGGGGAGGTGGGGCGGCAGCATCGACGGCAGCGCCGCGGCCGCGACGGGAAGGGTGAATTCCGCCTCGAGGAATTCGCACGCGCTTTCCGTGCCCACGGCGAGGGCGGCGGAGAGGGACAGCCTCGGAGCGGGGTTGAACCCCTGGCTGTACGCCAGCGGCAGCCCGGCGCGCCGGAAAGAGCGGCCCCACAGGGACTGGATCTCCAGGCCGCTTAGATATTTCGCGGGGCCTTCCTTGGCGTAGACGATCCGCACGACGTGCCTTTGCGGCGGCGCCTGCGCGGACGGCGGGAACGCAAGCGTCTCCCGGGCGGCGCGGGAGGGGTCCGCCAACCGTCCGCCGTACGTGATGTTCGACAGCCCCGGCGGGCACGCCCCGCAGGAGGTGCATCCCGCCGCCCGGCAGTCGGGCGTCGTTTCCCCGGTCCGCGCCTTCTCCCGCTCCGCGAGGAGAAAGTCCCGGCCGATGCCGGTATCCACGACGTCCCACGGGAGCGGCGCGGCGGGGTCGCGCTCCCGCAGGTACTCGATCGGTTCCACGCCGGCTTCCGCGAACCCCGCTTTCCACGTTTCCGGCCGGAACGCCTCCGTCCACGCGTCGAACCGCGATCCGTTGCGGTACGCCGCCAGGATCGCCGCCGGCAGGCGGGCGTCCCCCCGCGCGAAGACCCCCTCCAGCTCCGATACCTCCCCGGAGTGGTGTTTCACCTCCACGTTCCGGTCCCGCCCGAGCGCGTCGCGCAGCAGGCGGATCCGCTCCTGCACTTCCTCCCGCCCGATCTGGCGCTCCCACTGGAACGGCGTGTGCGGCTTGGGGACGAACGCGGAAACGCTCACCGTGACGGAGTTGCGCTTCCCGTGCCGCCGCGCGGTCGCGGCGACCCGCTTCGCCAGCGCCCCGATGGCGCGGACGTCCTCCATCGTTTCCCCGGGGAGGCCCACCATGAAGTAGAGCTTGAGGGTCTGCCAGCCGTTTCCGAAGATCCATTCCGCCGTCTTGAGGACGTCGTCGTCCCGGATGTCCTTGTTCACTGCCCGGCGCAGCCGCTCCGTTCCCGCTTCCGGCGCCAGGGTGAATCCGGATTTCCGCACCTTCCGGAGCTGCTCGACGGTGTTCTCCCTCAAGGCGTCGAGCCGCAGCGACGGGAGGGAGAGGGAAAGATGGTCCGGGGCGAGGGCGTCCATCGCCTCCGTGACGAGGCGGTCGATGCAACTGTAGTCGGCGGCGGAGAGGGACAGGAGCCCCACTTCGTCGTACCCGGTCTTGGGCGCCTCCTCCTGGAGGTACCGCAGCACCACCAGCGGATCCCGCTCGCGGACCGGCCGGTACGCGTAGCCGGCCTGGCAGAAGCGGCACCCGCGCGTGCAGCCGCGGGAGATCTCCACGCCCAGCCGGTCATGGACCACGCGCATCGCCGGAAGGATGGGCGCCGGGAGGAGCGGAGAGCGTGAGAGGTCGGGAAGGATGCGCCTGGAGACCCCGTGGGAAATCCCGGGGACGTACACCCCCTCGATCCTGGCGAGGCGGGCGAGGAGGTCCGAACGGCTTCCTCCTCCCTCCTTGCGTTTCTGCGCGGCGGAGGCGATCTCCAGCACCGCCTCCTCGCCGTCTCCCACCAGGAGCGCGTCGAAGAACGGGGCGACGGGAAC
>JAJZRM010000388.1 GCA_021802685.1 Deltaproteobacteria bacterium
TTGCGGAGGAAATCGTACGCCCCCTGCCGGAGCGCGCCGAGGACCGAATTGAGCGGCGGGGAGGTGGCCATGAAGATGAACGGGAGGAAGGGGTACTTTTTGAGGGTGTCTTTCAGGAACTGGTGCCCGCACCCGTTCCCCGCCGAAAGCTCCGACAGGACGACCAGCCTGCCGCGGTGCCGGGAAAGGATCGCCGCGGCTTCGGGAAAACCGGTGGCCTGCAGAACGGTGTAACGGGCCTCCGCCAGGATCGCGGCGTGCTTCGCCAGATCCCTCGGGTCCGAACCGACGATGAGGACGGTGGGCGCTTTCATGGATGGGGCGATTGTATCACGGGGAGGGAAGAATGGTGGCGGTGCAGGGAGTTGAACCCCGGACACTGCGGATATGAGCCGCATGCTCTGACCGTCTGAGCTACACCGCCACGCTCGGTGAACGGAAGATTATACTCCAGGATTATCGTGATTACAAAGAGGATCGACCGCCGCCCTCACCCGTAACGGGAAGGACCGGGCCATCCGGCGCAGACGATCGATATCCAAAAGGTCCGTCTCGAGATCATCGGCGAACGGAACGATGTGGCGAAAGTAGACGGCGTCCAGCAGCGCCTTCTCGGGTAGAGCGAGGTTGAAGCCGTCCCGCGTTTCAAACCCGAAATAGAGCCGGGGGCTGATCCGGGAGTATTCGATGGTGACGCCGCGCAGGAGGAGGTTTCGGCGAACCCCGACGGCGGTGCTGAGGGTAAGCACCGTGCAGACCGTGGGAGCCTGAAGGAGGATGCCATGCAGGTGCAACGCCCATTCGGCGCTGATGTAGGAAGGGGTGCGGATGAAACAGGCGGCCTCCTCCAGCGGAGGCTCCCCTTTCAGCCGGGTATTGAGATAGACGCCGCGCGTCAGGCGGGTGATCAGCCTCCGTTCACGGGCACGAGTCAGAAAAACATTGGCGTTGCCGGTGAATTTGCACAGGTCCGCGGAACGGAAAAGCCGGGGGAGCGCCTGCAGGGTATCGAGGGTGCTCATGACGGAACCACCACGCCGATCTCGTGCAGATCCCTGAAGAGCCCCTTTACCGCATCGAGGAACCGGCGGTACCCGTCACCGCGGCAGACCTCCATCATCTCCGGGGAAAGAAAACGGCGGAGATCCATCTCGATCGCATCCACCATCTCTTTATCGTTGGATTCGAACCCGGCCGGTCGACGCCGTGCGGTAAACGGTGCCGCATAGCACGAAAACTTCCGTTCCATCACCTCGCGGACGGCCGGGACACGCAGCCGGTCCCGAAGATGCCAGACATCGTAGATATCCCGCCCCTTCAGGCAGGGACGCTCCAAGAGGGCGCGCACCTTGTCGGAAAGAATCTCCTCGGAAGTCTCGACCACCAGCACGGAATTGGGGCGGGGGATGCGGAATTCGCCCGCCCCGATCAGGTAGGAGACCGCATTCTGCATCCCCAGCACGCGTGGTTCCGTCGCCAGGAGGACACCCTCTTGCAGGCGCTCGCATTCCACTTTGACCGTGATCCTGTCCCGCGCGGTTTGCGGCTCGAACACCACCCGCCATACCGTGCCTTCATCGCGTTGTCCACGGTGGGTGACGGCGAGCCGGCCCGGGCCGAAGTGAGCGACGGACTCCCTGGTGACCGGCGTATCGACGGACCGCATCAACTTCTCCAGCGCGGACCGATCCAGGTGTGTGACGAAATCGAGGTCCTCGGAAAAACGCTCTCCCCCGTGACACCACCGGATCGCGGTTCCTCCCTGGAATACAAGATGTTCGCTTTCGGGACGGGCATAGAGATGCTGGAGGAGGATCAGCTGAAAAAGCTCGGAGCGGCGGATATGTCGTTCCGCGTACGCCTTCATACGGTTAGTTTATAACACACTTTAGTATTACTATGTAAACATAATTCCGACACCCGCCGGTTATTTGATCCAGAGGATGCGCCACTGGCCGGGTCCCAGGAGCTTGGCGCGGTCGCGGGAGGCGACGCCGAAGCGGATCGAGTTCGGGGCGGACCGGTCGGCGAACAGATCGCGGGCGGAGGCGTCGAGCTCGGACGAGCGCCAGGCGAGCTGCAAGCCGGTCTCCGTCTGCGCGAAGCAGAGGAGTTCGGCGTGGGCGAAGACCCGCAGGCTCTCGAAATACGTTCCCGCGGCCACCAGGTCGTTCAGGACGACCAGCTCGTCGGTGCCGTCCCGGTTCAGATCGACCGCCGCCATCCGCCAGGGGACCCGCAGCCGCCGGCCGGTCCCATCGAGGACGATCTCGGTCCCGGTGACGGCGTCCAGCCCCGCCCAGAGCTCTTTGCCGGTCTCGTCGAGGTAGCGGATCCGGTTGCGGTCGGTGAGCACGGCGTACCGGACCCCCTTCCCCTTGCGCAGGGAGGTGAATCCGTACAGGAACGTCCCCTCCGGGAGCGGCAAGGGGCGGTCGCGGTCCTTCACCGCTGTCTTTCCGTTCCGGTCGATGGCGACCCGGAAGACCGGTCCCTTGAAAACCGTCGCGGGATCGGACGCCTGCCCGAGGAGGACGATCCCTTCCGGGCCCATGTCGGCCGTGCGGAGGAAGTACGGCAGGTCGGAGGAGATCTTCCGGTACTCCTTGCCGTCGAACCGCCGGATGTCGGAGAGCGCTTTCCCGTCGGCGTACCGGACGGTCACGATGTCGGCCACTCCGCTTCGCGTGACCCCGGCGGCGTCCATGTGGAAGATCCCGGGGCCGGCATGATCGATCCGCGCCTTCTCGCGAAGCTCGTCCCCTTCCACGCGGTAGACCACGATAGTGTCGGGGTAAGCGGCGACCAGTTCCATCTTTCCGTCGAGGTCGGTGTCGGAGAAGGCCGCGGACATGAGTTCGCCCGCGACCCCGGCGCTGCGGCTGATCGTCCCGGAAAGCTTGGGGACGCTCTTCGCGTAGGCGCCCTCCCCCACCCGCTCGTCGCCGAAGAAGATGTATTTCGCCTTG